>LVBC01000043.1 GCA_001604265.1 Spirochaetales bacterium Spiro_01 | reverse complement strand
TGGCGAAGGGAGATGAAAGCAGCATCCTTTCATCCCTCATCTCGGTCGCCCAGGCTCTCATGAGAAGAGGAAGGAGCTCTGAAGCCTACGAGTACCTTGTCAGAGCTGCCGATTTCGCCTTCTCGGCCAGGTCTCTGGACAATAGAGAAAGGATGGATGCACTTTCATTCATTGTAGATCTCATCGCCGAGATAGATGACGAGGAAATCAGAGCCAGGACGATGAACTCTGCAATCGACATCTCGAGAAGAATCATCGCTCTTGCCATGAAGAACTTTCCGGATGACAGGGAGCTTGTTCTTGGCACAATGTACCAGTGCGCCGACCTCCTTGGAATGGCACTCTGCCTTAGCGAGGCGATCGAAATGACGGAGCATGTCATCGAAATGACAGCCGAGCTTTACGGCCAGAGGTCTCTCATGCTATCCGAAGTGAAGCTCACACAGGGAAGGAACTACCTGTTGAGAGGCAACTGGAAGAGGGCCCTTGCAGAGCTTGGAGAGAGCCTCGATATCGCACTTGAAAGCGACGAAAGCTCCCCTTCACTGCTTGCGGACATCTACCTCTTCATCTCGAATGCGCACCTTGTGGGCGGCAACGAGATTGCAGCACTGCGCAATATCGAGAGTGCATACGACCAGATCGAGGAGTACGAATGGGACGACAGCGTCAGGGTCGATATACTTCTCAACATAGCAGATGTCTTCAGGCAGCTCGGTCTTACAGGGAGAGCGAGGAGCGCACTGATCGAAGTGATCGAGATCGAAGAGGAGCTGGACTTTGGAAAAGCCCAGATAGAGAAGCACAGAAGGCTTCTTCTTGAAATTGAAAGATAGAAGGAACGAAGGATGAAGATAGAACCTAGACCGATGGTCTGCACCTGTGGAAGGATCCACGCCCAGGGACAGAGCTGCGATGAATCAGGCAGGATACAGAAGCAGAGCGACGATGAAAGAAGGATGATGCAGTACGCCTACGAGGAGGCGCTTAAGCAGTATGGACCTGACAATGAGACCACCTGTGCTCTCAGGATGAACCTTGCGCTTCTAGAGAATGACCCCGAAAGGATAGAGAGTGCCGCACTCGATGTCATGAGGACACATGGAAAGGATAGCATCCTCCACCTTCAGGCAAGCTTCATACTGCTCCAGTCGAAGTGCGACAGAGGGCTGAGAAACGATGCGTTTTCCCACCTCGATAGCATCTTCTCCCTCCTCGAAGAGAATCTGGGCTCCTATGAGAAGGAAGCAATGATGGACCTTGCAGGCTCTGCAAGCCTCTTCATGAAGTCCTTTGGAGAAAAGGATGCGATGAGGTTCATCGAGAGGTCCATCTCCTTTGCAGAGAGAAGGAATGCTACAGGGACAGAGGGCTATGCACTGCTTCTCTCGGCAAAGGCCCATCTTATCGACAACAGCCCGCTGACGATAGATGATGCAGCTGCACTTCTAGAAAGAAGCTTCATGATCCTTGTATCCGCAAAGGGCTACGATGACCGTCTTGCGATGCAGGTGCTCGAGGACCTTCTGGACCTTCACATCAAAATGAAGACCTCGAATGAGTATGTGGATGCATTCATGGAAAAGGTCCTTGACGGAATCAAGGACAAAGGCAGCGACACATACATCTCATATGCACTTACTCCCGGCGCCTATCTGATAAACAGCGGCTCGTATGAGAGGGCGATATCGCTTGCAGAGCAGTATATCGAGCTTACTGAAAAGTCCACTCCCCTCCACCTCCAGGCAATCTACCTCAAGGCCCTTGCTGAGCAGACGAAGGGAAACCACAGAGCCGCACTCAGGAGCTTCGTGAAGCTCAAGGAGAGCGCCTTCGGCTACTACAGAGACGAGTCATCACAGATGGGAACCGTGCTTGCAGGCATCGCATTCAACGCAGAGAAGCTGGGAAGGTACGAGCTTGCTGCGACTACACTCGAGGAGCTTATTGCCAGGAATGCACCCTCGCCTTCGCTCGGAAGCAGGCTGGATGTGCTCATGAAGCTGAGAGAGCTCTACCTGCTTTCTGGCCACGGTGACCTGGCAAAGGAGATAGATGACGCAATCGAAAGGAACGAAAACAGCTGAACAATAGAGAGGTCTGTCTAGCAGGACAGCTGGTTTTGTTCTATAAATTAAATTGGTGCAAATGAAAGGGGAATTATCATGGGATATACCACTATATTGAAGATTGCTGCTTTGATAGATATCTTCTTCATGATACTCTCACTGAAATCGAGGACCAGAAGGTCCAGCGCTCTTGCCGCCTGCGGCTTCTTTGCAGCCTTCATTGCAGTCACCTACATAAGAAGCGCAACTCTCACAGATTACCTTCCAATGTCGATCATGGCCTCCCTGTACTTCATAGGCATCGATCTTCTGCTTGTCAGTCTCTGCGCCTATGTCATGTACTACACAGACCAGCAGACGATCTCGGGAAGCCATGTAGCAGATTCACTCCTGAAGCTCTATCTTGCAATCGACATAATGATCCTGCTCTTCAACCCCTTCAAGGAGATTGCGATCTCGTACATCTACGACGAGAGAGGAATGTCGCTCTGGAGGTATTCGCCAAAGCTTCTGTACGACCTGCACATCATCTACTCCTACATCCTCATCGCACTGATCCTCGTGATGCTCATAAGGAAGACGGTCAATGTCCCGAGGATATTCAGGATAAAGTACCTTGTGATAATCTACGGAATCCTGATAATCGTGGCCGTCAATGGCGTTTTCCTCCTCTTCCAGACCAGCGGCTTCTACGACGTCTCGATACTTCTCTACACCTTCGTCCTGGCATACATCTATCTCTTCGACTTCCACATCATCAAGAGAGCGACGAAGAACAGAGCGAGGGAGCTGATGCTGGAGAAGATGAGCAGTCCGATTCTGCTCTTCGACAACGAGGAGAAACTTCTCGTATACAGCAACAGCGTCAAGGATATCATCGATCAGGATATAGACCAGAACCTGACGATGGAGAGCTTCATAAGAAAGGTGCACCTTGAAAAGGAGCATTTCGACTTTGCAAGCGAGAGGTCCGTAATCATCTACAGGACCGTGAATGGCACAAGGAAGGTGTATCGCTGCGATTACAAGCCTCTCAGGGACAGCGCAGCGAAGAGCATCTTCGGATATCTGTTCGTCTTCACTGACAGCTCGCTCGATGTCGATCCACTGACCGAATTCGTCTCGAGGACCAGGTTCTACAAGTGGACTGCAGTCGAGAACGACAGGGTCTATCTGCTTCCTGCGCTTGTCATCGCCTACGACATCAACGAGATGAGCCTGATAAACAGACAGCACGGCCACGACCAGGGTGACCAGGCTCTGAGGACGCTTGCCAATGCTATCAGAGCAACGATGCCACCCGACAGCTACTTTGCAAGGCTGAACGATGCAATCCTCCTTTCGATCTCCCCAAGGGTGGACAGCTCCCATATCGACGAGTACATCGATACGATAAGGGACAGGGTCAAAAAGAGCTCGACACTTCCATTCAAATTCGACTTCGCATACGGCTCCTACCAGATTGGCAGCGCAGAGGAGAAGATAACAGCAGCTGTCGACACTGCCATCTCTGCACTCTACCTGAAGAAGATGATGGACAACCGCTCTCTGCACGCCTCCCTTCGCAACCTGCTTGTACAGATACAGCAGGAGTGCGACAGCTCGACAGATGGCCACATCGAGAGGACTCACAATCTGTGCATGAGGCTCGGCAGACGTCTCGGCTACTCGGAGAGGCAGCTTTCTGAGCTTGCACTTCTCTGCCTCACTCTCGATATAGGCAAGCTGGGAATCCCACCTGAAATACTGAACAAGCCCGGAAAGCTTACCGACCAGGAGTGGGAGATCCTCAAGAGCCACACTGAAAAGGGCTACAGGATCGCAAAGGCCAGCAAGGAGCTCTCGATAATCGCAGACTGCATCCTGCACCACCATGAGAGGTGGGATGGAAAGGGCTATCCCGATGGACTCAAGGCGGAGGCGATCCCTCTGCTTTCCCGTGTCGTGGCAGTCATCGATGCCTACGATGCAATGATCAACGACAGACCGTACAGGAAGAAGCTTCCTGTCTGCCAGGCACTCGAAGAGATAAGAAGGAATGCCGGAGTACAGTTCGATCCAACTATCGCAACAGAGTTCATCAAGATGATACAGGAGCAGACCGGAATCGCTCCAGATGGCAGCTCGAACGAGTTCATCAAGCCGATACTCACGCTCAGGGCGGATGAGGACAGCAGAGCGCTAGAGAACGAGAACCTCCACCTTCTGCACTTCTCCAGATACGTGCTCGATGAGAATGACCATATCCTCTCTGCAGATGAGAACTTCGAGATGATAACGGGCTACAGCAGAAACGACATTGTGGAGATGAAGCTGTGCCAGCTCGATCTCATCCCTCCCGAGGACAGGGATCGGTACACTGCCCTTGCTGCCAGGACCGTATCCAGCAATGGATATGCGTACATCGAGCACAGGTTACGCAGAAAGGACAATACGAACATCAACATCTTCTGCCTGGGAAGAAGGTTCTACGACTCTGCTGCCAGGAAGATGAGGAATGCCATCTTCATCACTGATATCTCGCAGTCGAAGACGATACAGAGACTTGTGGACAAGGGACTTGTCAGCATGAAGCGAAGTCTCACAGCGTACGAGAGTCTTGCAAGAAAGGATTCGCTTACAGGCATACTGAACAACAGCGCATTTGCAAACGATGCGCAGGAGAAGCTGTACGAGGAGGAGAAGGTACACATCCTTCTCATGATAGACCTGGACAACTTCAAGTCGTACAACGATGCATATGGACACCCTGCAGGAGACGAGCTGCTGAAGTCCATCTCGATAAAGCTGCAGGAGACCATCGGAGATGTGGGAATCTACGGAAGGATGGGAGGCGACGAGTTCGCAGTCCTCATATCCTTAGAGAAGGATACGGATCTCACTGTGATAGAGGAGCTCATTTCGAATGCGACGAATGTGCTCTGCGATAGCGCAAAGAGCTTCTCTCCCACACTCTCCGTCTCCATCGGAGCGAAGATAAACGAGAGTGGCAGCACCTCCTTCTCTGCCATCTACAGGGGCGCAGATATCGCACTGTACGAGGCAAAGCAGAACGGAAAGGGGCACTACATACTGAAAAACTAGCTGAAATGCTTCCTTGCAAGGGCCTCTGCTGCGGCCATTCCATCAAGGGCCGCTGATACGATTCCACCGGCATAACCTGCACCCTCTCCGACCGGATAGAGGCCCTCGAGCTGCGTCATGTCCTCGTTTCTTGTTATCCTGACAGGAGAGCTTGTCCTCGTCTCAGGTGCGATGAGAACAGCCTCGTTCGTAAGGAACCTTCCTCTTGTCATGCGCGAGAAGTCCAGAAAGCCCTCCCTCAGGCGCGATGCTATTATAGAGGGAAGGAATTCGTCCATGCTTCCAGATACGACTCCCGGAGCGTATGAGACCTTTGGAAGAGTGGAGCTCTCCCTCTTCTCGACAAAGTCGACCATCCTCTGGCAGGGTGCCCTGTAGCCTGGAAGGAAGCAGCCTCTTTCTATCTCCTCAAGATATCTCATCATTCCAAGCGTATCCTGGTATGGAATATCCTCCCTCTTGAGCTGGACGACCATGCCGCTGTTGGCCCACCTGCCACCTCTTGACGAGGGGCTCATGCCATTGACGACAAGTGCACCCTCCTCTGTGCTTGCAGGCACGATGAAGCCGCCTGGGCACATGCAGAATGAGTAGACTCCGCGTTCTCTGACCTGTGTGACGAAGCGGTAGCTTGCTGCAGGAAGATAGAGTCCCCTGCCATCCCTGCTGTGGTACTGCATCTCATCTATAAGCTGCTGTGGATGCTCGAGTCTCACGCCTATCGCGACATCCTTGGCCTCGAGATGGAGACCATCATCGAGAAGGAAGCGGTAGACATCCCTGGCAGAGTGCCCTGTTGCAAGGATCACAGGGCCAAGGTATTCAGAGCCATCAGCGCAAACTGCACCGATGATGCTTTCTCCCTTTCTTATAAGAGATGTCACCCTGGTGCTGAAGTGCACCTCTCCTCCGTGCGCGATTATAGTGTTCCTCATGCTCTCGATAACGCGCGGAAGCTTGTCGGTACCGATATGTGGATGCGTATCGCAGAGTATATCCTGGCTTGCGCCATGCTGGCAGAAGAGAGAGAGAACCTTCTCTACATTTCCTCTCTTCACTGAGCGTGTGTAGAGCTTTCCATCCGAAAAGGCACCGGCTCCACCC
>LVBC01000042.1 GCA_001604265.1 Spirochaetales bacterium Spiro_01 | reverse complement strand
ATTGAATTGAGCTTCAATTGCATTGTTGACGCAGAGGATTTATCGAATTTCTCCTGCGTTAAAAAGGTTAAAAAAATGGGAGACAAGTTCAGGTTATACGTGGATGATGTCAATCAGACTATAGACTGCATTACTGACTATGCTCGGTCACACGACTTGAAGATCGTATCTTTGAACACTCTCGCGCCATCGCTGGAAGACATTTTCGTAAGCCTGACGCATAAAAACAAACCAGGGGAGGACTGAGAATATGCACCAATTAGAACAGCTCCAAAGGTCCTTTGCCGTTGCCAAGAAGGATGTATGGATTTATTATGCCAAAGGTCCTGTCATGGTCTTCGGCCTAATATTTCCTTTATTCCTACTGATAGCGTTTACCATCGGACGGAATATGACCGTGAAGGAGCTCTTTCCCGGGCTCATGGGCATGGCCATCTTCTTCACCTCCACGGCTGTGGGTCCGGCAATTCTGCCCTGGGAAGCGCGCTCCAAGACGCTGGAACGGCTGGTATCCTCTCCGGTGGAGGTCTGGGCCCTTCTTCTTGGGGATGTCTTCGCTTCGTTCGTCTTTGGATTGCTGATCTCCATCATGCCCCTGGCCGTCGCCGTATTGATGGGCGTAGAAGTTGTGCACCTCCTGGTCTTCTGCCTGGGCATGATTTTGGCAACCATCTGTTTTGCATCGTTGAGCATATTGCTGTCAGTCTATCCGCCTACGGATGTGCCTGCCACTGTGATGATGCTATCCTCGCTGGTGAGGTTTCCTCTGGTCTTCATCAGCGGTGTTTTCGTCCCGGTAGAAGAGATGCCTGCATGGGGGCAAACCATCGCATCAGCTTCACCGCTAACCTATTTCATTGACCTGGCAAGATATTCGACAACGGGCATAAGTTATTACTCGCTTCCCATAGATCTGGCCGTCCTGGTGGTGTCCACCCTGCTCTTCCTTGTGGTTTCTATAAAGCTTCACGAGAGGTTTCTGCCTCAGCGTCTGTCATAGGTGGAGTTGGTCGTACGAGGGAGTCAACAAGTATTAAGGAGTCTATAGAATGAATGATTCTATATAGATATGGAAGCAAAACCATTTATACTTGAAAAGCAAACTGCCTCTATCAGAGTGGGCAAATAGCTGCAAATTTAAGAGAGACTTGCCAGGGATCAAAATGGAGTGTATCCATCAGAAATATAGCCTCTCAGATATACGCATAGATAGGGCGTAAAGCAACCTAAAGTTGAGCATGAGGCTTAATATTTGGAAGGAGATGACCCGTGAAGCATGCTTTAACTATTATCTTGGTTGGATTGGTTTTGATCTTTTGCACTCCCCTGAAGGCTCTTAGCGAATCGGAGACTGTGGTAGCAGCCGATGATATAATGATCAAAATGAGGCTGGGCTTGCCAGTGGAGTACGAAAATACGGTCATAAAAGGAAACCTTACATCTGACCGGCTGGGTATGACTGCCAAGCAGATCTTGCGCATCCCCTTTGAGGTGAAGATGCCGCCATCCAAGCAGATGCAGGTCAATTCATCTGTCGTGATCAAAAATTCCATTATATGCGGCAGAGTGGACTTTAACAACACACAATTTCATAAGCAGGTCCGCTTCGAGAATGTGTTTTTTGTCGAAAATGCATTATTTGTAAACTCAACTTTCAATGACGATGCTGCATTTGATCATTCTATATTTTTAAAAGAAGGAAGCTTCGAAGGATCAAGGTTTGACGGCAAGGCGAATTTCTTCCAAACCCGTTTCAGCCGGCCGGCATCATTTAATGCCGCCAAATTTGGCGGCATTGCTGATTTCTCCCTCGCTCAGTTCCACTCAGTTGGCAATTTCGCCTCCAGCCAAT
>LVBC01000041.1 GCA_001604265.1 Spirochaetales bacterium Spiro_01 | reverse complement strand
TCGGAAAGTGCCAAGGGCAAGATGGAGATGAATAATCGATAAATAGTTGTTGCGTTTTGTTGCATAAATGGTATCATTTACTCATCAGGAGCGTGGAGGACATTATGGAAAGCAAGTTGATCGTCATAGCAATCGGTGGAAATTCTCTGATCGAGGACAGCAAGCACGTTACCGTATATACCCAGTATCAGGCTGCAGCAAAGACTGCACATCACATAGCAAAGCTCGTCAAGGCGGGGCACAGGGTCGTGATCGCACATGGAAATGGACCCCAGGTCGGCTACATCCTCAGAAGGGCCGAGTATTCGAAGAAGATACTCCACCCGGTACCGCTCGACAGCTGTGTCGCAGATACGCAGGGTGCGATCGGATACCAGCTGCAGATGGCACTGGACAATGAGTTCATCCAGATGGGAATAGAGAAGAGCGTTGCGACCGTAGTCACACAGGTCGAAGTCGATGCGGCCGATCCATCGTTCCTGCACCCCACAAAGCCGATCGGCTCCTTCATGACTGAGGAGGATGCCATGAAGCACGTCAAGTACGACAACTGGGATGTTGTAGAGGATGCCGGAAGAGGCTGGAGAAGAGTTGTCGCATCACCGAAGCCCAGGAGGATAATCGAGCTCGATACCATCGACAAGCTGGTCGGTGCAGGTGTAATCGTCATAGCTGGCGGTGGTGGTGGAATCCCAGTCGTCAGAGGAGAGGATGGGCTGCTTGTAGGTAGGGAGGCTGTAATAGACAAGGACCTTGCCGCAGCTCTCATCGCAAAGCACCTGAAGGCCGACTACTTCGTCATAAGCACTGCAGTCGAGAAGGTCTCTCTCAATTATGGAAAGCCGGAGCAGAAGGATCTCGACACAATCAGCACTGATGAGGCGAGAAGATACATCGAAGAGGGGCACTTCGCTCCGGGCTCGATGCTTCCGAAGATGCAGGCTATGGTGGACTTCGTCGAGACGACTGGAAATACAGGTCTCATCACGGACCCAGCCCACATCTACGACTCTCTGTACTCAGCTGCAGGCACCAGGATAGTGAAGTGAAGATAGGAATGATGAATGGCCGCTGAAGTGACAGCGGCTATTCCTTTCTAAGGATGAAGGCCTGCCCCAGATAGAAGACGAGAAGCGGTATTATCACAGCAAGATTATCCTGTGCGAAGAGAAAGTGCAGTACAAGCTTCAGGATGAGAAGCAGCAGGGTGATGGAACTGGATACAATGCAGTATCTTCCTATGATCGAAAGCGAGGTCTTCGGTCTCAGCATCACAGAAAACGATAGCACCGAAAGCAGTATGATCGATGGGTTCAGAATGAGTATGTTCTCATTGAAGAAGGTGCTCCAGTGGTATGAGAAGAACATCAGGATGAAGAGCACAAGCGAAAGCAGCAGCAGAAGAAGCGAGATAGTGAATGCAAGCAGACCCCAGAGTCTTCTGCTTATCCTGAATGCGAAATAGAGAATGATGACTGCCGCTATCGATATGAGGGTCGCCTGATAGATGTAGTTGGAAGCGCTCTGCTTTCCGCTTCGTCCCTGTACGATAGTGACTGGTTCATTTCCCTGATACTCCGAGATGGCCTTTTCAAGATAGGATGGAAGGAAGCAGGCCTCGTAGAGGTTTGCTTCTCTATCTATTCTCTTTCCCTGTATGAAGTTTATCGTCCAGTTGGCCGCAAAGTCGTCCCTCATGCACTCTTCTGCAAGCTGCCTTATTGTCAGTCCGGTCCTTATGCCTTCGGCCCAGTGTCTGAAATCGTCGCCGGTTGCGGCATTGTACAGGTCTCTCACTCTCGTTGCGCAGTTGTCGAGGTAGAAGTCGTAGAGGTAGGTCGAGTTCTCTGGCAGCGAGTTTCTGTTGAGATATGCTATCGTATCCCGCTTTGCACGCTCCGGTATCTCAAGCGGGAGGCTTCTGAGCGTCCTTCCCTCGAACTCGCTCTTGAAGAGAGATCTGTCGTAGCTCGAGACCAGCATGAGATAGTAGAGTCTACCTCTCATGAAGTTGATATAGAAGCCCTTGCCGAAGTCGAAGACACCCCAGTCGTAGGTCCTTGAGATTCCATCCGGAGTTGTCAGCTGAAGTCCGCTGTGCCCGAAGAGTGTATATACCTCATCCCCCTTTTCAGTCGTCAGGAGAGAGAAACGGAAGTCCGACATCCTCTTCTCATCCTTGTCGAAGTCGTAAAGTGCAAGATTCTCTTCCACGGGAAATGGGTCCTCTGGTGGATTGTTCAGCACAGAGGTCGCAGAGAGAAGTGCGGATATCAACAGGACAATGGCGATTGCTGCCAGCTTTCTGAACATATGAGAAAGATAGCACGAATCTGTAAAGGTTGACAGTTGGTAGAGAGAGCAAATATCCTCAAATGCATGGATAGGAATGAAAGTGCGCCGGCAATTGTCATCTCGACAGACAGGAGGGGAGACTACGATAGGCAGATAACGCTTCTCTCTCCTGTATGGGGGCTGAGAAGGGTCACCTGCTATGGAGCGAGGAAGAGCCAGAAGGCAGCAAAGGCCTCACTGTATACAGAGGCGACCTTCAACCTCTACTCCAACCCAGAGCGCCACAGCTATTCACTTGTCGATCTTACTGTCATAAGCGACCACAGCAGCATACTCCAGAGTCTCGAATGCGCCTTTGCCGCGGCTCTGATGAGCGAGCTTGCAATGCTTGAAAAGGGGGAGGAGGCCGAGAGTCTCTATTCTCTCTTCACCATCAGTCTGGACGAGGTGGATGAGGAGAACTGGAGAAGGATACTCATACAGTTCATCCTCAGATATCTGGACCTTGTGGGGCTCGGAACGGACTATGTCTCCTGTCCTGTCTGCTCCAAATTGTACGCAGATGGCGATATTCTCGGTTTTTCTTCAACACTAGGTGTCCCTTGCTGCCCAAATTGTGATAATATGGCAGGTGAGCTCATACTTCCACCCAACGCCCGTGCCTACCTCAGGGACTCTCTGAGGACAGAGAGAGAGAGGGCGATGCAGTTCAGGATAAGTGGAAATATGGAGATGCGCCTGCTAAGGTATCTGACTAGGACACTGACCTATATCCTCTCAGTGGACCTCAAGTGCCTCAAGAGCGGCCTTTTGAACAGTTTACAATAGGATAAACATATATGGACTTCATTCTGAACAGGGTCCAGAGCGAGGATGTGATGCGCCTCATGGAGCGCTACCATCTGCCCTCTACCTGGGCTACTGTGCTTGCCAGGCGAGGCATTACAAGTCGCCAGGATGTCAGGTTCTTCCTCGAGAATGGACTTGGATATCTGCATTCACCCTTCCTCTTCGAGGATATGGAGGGAGCAGTAGAGAGAGTACTCTCTGCAATAGAGGACAAGGAGAAGGTCTGCGTCTTCGGAGACCGCGATGCCGATGGAATAACATCGACAGCACTTCTCGTTCGCGAACTGAGAAACCAGGGAGTCGAGACCGACTACCTGCTTCCAGAGGGTGACGACCCGTACGGTCTTACTCTCATGGCAGTCGATAGGATAAGAGAGCTCGGTTCGACGCTCGTAATCACAGTAGACTGTGGAATCTCCTGCAACGAGGCGATAGACGAGCTGAACAGGCATCAGATCGACACGATCGTCCTCGATCACCACATCGCAGGCGAGACACTTCCCGATGCCGTTGCGATAATCGATCCGAAGGCCCCCTCTTCCGGCTATCCCTTCGAGCACCTTGCCGGCTGTGGTGTAACGGCCAAGTTCATCTGGGCACTGCGCTTTGCACAGACCGACCTCTGGAAGAGCAGTGTGATTCTGCTGCATGCAGAGCCGGGTCCGGGAGACAATACAACGACCATAATCCAGGCAGTACAGC
>LVBC01000040.1 GCA_001604265.1 Spirochaetales bacterium Spiro_01 | reverse complement strand
TCTCATAGCTTTTTTGCGGATAAAAGAAAAAAATTGAGCAATCAAGCTTTTGTTCAAGCAATAGTAAAACAGTTCAAGAAAAGTTTTTCGCTGCAATTGTTTTCATGAAGGAGTGAAAAAAGATGCCCCGTCTTCCGGGGCCCTGCTGCTGTCAATCTATTACACTCTTCAGGTAGTCCATGATCTCCTGGTCAAGAACATCCGAATTGAACCTCTTGGCCTTAACGAAGATGGCTCCCTTGTCTGCAACCTTCTTAAGTCTCTTTCCGCTCCTCTTGACCCAGTGCTTTCCAACTGCAAGAGGAACCACCTTCTTTCCATCGAGATGGAGACTCTCTACGAAGGTGCACATGATGTTCGGACATCTTCTGTACCAGACAGGATAGACGAGGACTATGGTGTCGTATGAAGAAGCATCGATGCTGCCGTCGAAGGCAGGCCTGCTGCCTGGATGCCCTGCTTCGAATGCGTAGCGGGAGTCCTTGTTCTTCCTGTTGACCTCCTCATCCGTATAGGAGAGAGATGGAACCACCTGGAAGAGATCTGCATCGAGAACATCTGCAACTGTGATCGCAAGCTCCTGCGCCTCTCCAGTATAGGAGAAGTAGGCTACCAGTGTATCGGCATAGAGCCCCGAGATGAGTATGAAGCATAGGGACAGCAGAACAAGAATCTTCTTCAATTCAAAACTCCTTGGTTAGAAAATATACCAGATTTCGACAAGAGAAAAGCATGTAGGTTGAAAAACACCTATTCTTCAGGTCTGTAGCGCTTCAGGATCACGAAGCTCAGCGGATAGAAGACGATTGCAAGTGAAAGCCAGCCAGCGCCGGTTGCGATTGCAACTCCCTTTATGCCGATCCTCGGGACGAGTATGAATGTCATGACTACACGGACTGTGATCTGCAGCAGGCTGGCAACGAATGAGTAGTTCATCTTGCCCATGCCTCTGAGAAAGCCATGGAGGTTGTTGTTCGTTCCGCAAAGGAAATAGTTGAAGGCCATTATGCCAAGGTAGCCCATGCCTATTGCTATGAGCTCAGGGTCCCGTATGAACATCCTCAACAGATACTTTCCACCGAAGGTCACTGCAGAGAATATCATCACCCAGTAGCAGACCTCCAGACAGAAGTTCGCAAAGTACCCCTGATATATCCTCTTCTTCTGCCTTGCACCCCTGTTCTGCCCGGTATATGTGGTAAGAGAGTGGCCAAGTGACTGAGCCGGAGTTATTGCGAAATCCTCTATCTTAGCTGCGGCACTGTAGACTGCTATCGTACCGGTTCCAAGCGTGTTGATGGTCGACTGGATCAGGACCTTTCCAATCGGCATGCAGCACTGCGAGAGTGCTGTAAGGCTGCCGTAGACAAGGGTCTGCTTCAGGGATGAGGCGTCGGTCCTTATCTGTTCCATGCTCATCCTGAGGTATGGAATATCCCTCTGGCACTTCATTATGCAGAGCAGCGAGGAGATGACCTGGGAGAGTACTGTTGCTATCGCAGCGCCGGCAACTCCCCAGCCGAAGACGATGAGGAAAAGGGCATCGAGAATTGCATTCAGAATGCACGAAAGCGAGAGGTATCTTACAGGGTCCTTCGAGTCCCCTATCGCCCTCATCGAGGCAGAGTATGCATTGTATAGGTATGTGAACGGGGTTCCGAAGAGCACTATACTGAGATAGAGGGTCGATGAGTCCATCAGAGCAGGCGGCACATTCATCAACCTCATCAGGCCCCTTGTCCCGAAGATTGCAACAAGGTACCAGAAGAGTGTGAAGAAGGCTCCGATAACGAGCATCGTGCCCAGAGTCCTTTTTATATCATCATGGTTCTTCGCACCGAAGGCGTTGGCCATGAGGACGGAGGCTCCGATAGTAAGACCAGTTGTGAACAGGATTATGACATTGAAGACAGGAGCTGCAGCACCGACTGCCGCAAGTGCATCGGTGCCAGCTATATTGGCAATGAGTATCGAATCGACTGCATTGTATGTGAGCTGGAAGAAGTTTCCCAGCAGTATTGGAATTCCAAACAGTATCAGGTGAGCAAACGGGCTCCCCTTCGTCATATCTCTTGCCATAGGTCAAAAATATCACAAAGACATGTAGCAAATAAAGAATGTAGACTAATGCCTTTTCTCTCAAAGAGCTGCAAGAGCTGCGCTCTTCATCGACCTTACATACTCTCTCACATACTCCTCTGCATCGTAGCTGTGCTCTGCAATGATGTTGACGATTGCAGAACCGACTATGACTCCATCGGCAATGCGGGCCATGCTTGTGCTGTGTTCAGGCTTCGAGACACCGAAGCCGACTGCACAGGGAAGAGATGGATTCACCTTCTTGACCTTTGCGATCATATCGGAAATTCCAGCTGAGAAGCTTGTCCTCATGCCTGTAACGCCAAGGCTCGAGACACAGTACAGGAAGCCCTCTGCCTGGGAAGCTATCTCATAGATCCTGTCCTCGCTTGTAGGAGCTATCATGCTGATGAGCTCGATGCCATGCTTCCTGGCATATGGCAGGAAGGTCTCTCTCTCCTCATATGGAACATCCGGGATGATTATCCCATCGACTCCGGACGCTTTGCACCTTTCCATGAAGCGGTCACAGCCGTAGACGAAGACAGGATTTGCGTATGTCATTATGATGAAGGGAGTGTCTATGCTCTTTCTGAGGCGGGCGACCATATCGAAGACCTTGTCGGTCGTCGTTCCGGCCGCAAGTGCCCTCTCGTCGGCCCCCTGGATGACCGGACCCTCTGCTATCGGATCCGAGAATGGAAGTCCGAGCTCGACGATATCGGCACCGCTTTCGCACATTGCAGCGACGAGCTCCTCGCTCATTTCAATATCCGGATCCCCACAGGTGATGAAGGGAATGAAGGCCTTGGTGCCTCTGAATGCGTCCGTTATCCTACTCATAGATGTTCTCTCCTCTGTAGCGGGCAATTGCAGCCACATCCTTATCCCCACGTCCGGAGATGTTGACGATTATTATCTGGTCCTTTCTCATCGTCGGAGCGAGCTTCATCGCATATGCAACTGCATGCGAGCTCTCGATTGCCGGGATTATACCCTCGCACCTTGAGAGGAACTCGAAGGCCTCGACTGCCTCATCGTCCGTGATTGCAACGTACTCGGCCCTTCCACTCTTGTAGAGGTATGCGTGCTCTGGTCCGACTCCTGGATAGTCCAGGCCGGCAGAAATGGAGTAGACAGGAGCAATCTGTCCATACTCATCCTGGCAGAAGAGGGACTTCATTCCATGGAAGATTCCCTCGGTGCCTGTGAGGATGGTAGCTGCAGTCTCCTTGGTATCGATTCCTCTTCCGGCCGCCTCGCAGCCGATCAGCCTTACACCACTGTCCGGCACGAACTCGTGGAAGATTCCCATCGCATTCGAACCACCACCTACGCAGGCAAGCACTGCATCCGGCAATCGGTTCTCCTTTTCAAGTATCTGTGACCTGGCCTCCTTGCCGATGATCGACTGGAAGTCGCGGACCATCAGAGGAAATGGGTGCGGTCCCATTACGGAACCGACTACATAGTGGGTATCAGAAATCCTGTTGACCCACTCCCTCATCGTTGCGTTGACAGCATCCTTGAGGCTCTGTGTTCCGGTCCTGACTGCATTTACCTTGGCTCCGAGCAGCCTCATGCGGTAGACATTCAGTGCCTGGCGCTCCGTGTCGAGCTTTCCCATGAATATCTCGCACTCAAGGCCCATCAGGGCAGCTACGGTTGCAGTTGCAACTCCATGCTGGCCAGCTCCGGTCTCTGCGATGACCCTGGTCTTTCCCATGCGCTTTGCAAGCAGGCACTGTCCCAGGACGTTGTTTATCTTATGCGCACCGGTATGATTCAGATCCTCCCTCTTCAGGTAGATCCTGGCTCCACCGAGCTTCTCGCTCATGTTGTCAGCTCTATAGAGGAGGCTGGGTCTGTTCGCATACTCCCTCAAAAGGGTATCGAGCTCTTCGACAAACTCCGGGTCGTTCCTGTAGTGGTTGTACGCCTCCTCGAGTTCGGTCACTGCACTCATCAAGGTCTCTGGTACGTATCTGCCACCGTATTCACCAAATCTTCCATTATCCATACATCATTCCTGTTACTATCTACAGTAACAAAGTTACTATATATAGTTACACTCAGGACAGTCAATACCTACTTGGAAAATTATCCTCTACTCTGCAATAATTAGGACATGATATCAAAGATAATCCCAGTAATCGATGAACTTACAATTGCAGATCCAAAGTCGGACCTCAAGAAGAGCAGCAGAGTCGGCAGGTACAGAATCGGAAATGAGGCCATCTTCTTCCCGTTGAACATCAACTGGGCATACATTCCCCTGAAGGAGCTTACGAACTACGACTTCAACAGCAAGGACTACACGACCAGGATATGCTGTGCAAGTGCAACTCTGAAGGATGCTGTCCCGACTGTCGAGATACAGTATGCAAAGGATGGAAAGTCGCCTCTGGAGTTCACAAGTCTGGCAGAAGCCTCCAGGTTCGCAAAGCTTCTCGATGAGAGGCTCCAGGCCCTCAGAGGTTGATATCCAGGATATTACCCCTCTCCTCAAGCAGCATTCTGAGTTTCGCTGCATCGACCTCTGAAACAGGAATGCGCCCCTCTATTGCAAGGTAGGCTGCGATACCTGCAGCCTCCCCTGTGAGAACTGAAGGAGGAATCACTCTCGTGATCTCCCAGGCGATGTCTGCAGATGAGATGCACCGTCCACAGGAGAGCAGGTTCTCCCACTCTGATGTATAGAGACAGCGGTATGGAATCTCATAGCAGGGGCCCGGTCTTCTCCAGTCCCCTACTCCTCCGATATTGTCCTCGAAGTGGGCTGAAGCGTCCTTCTCTCCAAGCGTATACTCACCATCAATTCGTCTGGACATCCTGAACTGCGGCATAGATGGAAGAGATGCCATCACAAGACTCTCATCACTCTTCATGAGATCGAGAATCCGGCTGTGTCCATCCTTTATGAACCTGTCCACAGATGTGGCGGTATCAGCGTAGTACGGCTCCTCGACTACATGGGTGCGGGCACTCTTGTCCACAGTTCCAAGTGCTATGAGCCGGATGCCGTTCTCCAGGCTGCTTCCGCGAAGCATTATGTGCCCCTCTCCTCCCCGTGCTGCATAGCTCCACTCGGACAGACTGTTCTCTCTGGAAAAGCACTTCGAGCCAAGCCTGGAAAAGACCTCTGCACTTCCGGATGCATCGATCACTACCTCCGATTCGATCATACTCTTTCCGTCAGTATTCTCGACATATACTCCAGTGACCCTGCTTCCTTCTCTTCTGCTTCCTACGAAAAGCGTGTCGTAGATTATCTCAACGCCCTCTTCCAGGAGTCTCTCTTCGAGTGCAAGGGCAAAGGCAGGAGCGTTGAAGACGCTCTCATAGCGCTTCTTCTCCTTCTGCCAGTGTGAAGTATCCGTACCATATGAGTACTTTGTCGAGAGGTGGAGGAACTCCTCTGCAATGCCAGATACGACCTTTCGGCCGTAGCCATCGCAGAGTGGAAGGTAGAGTGTTATGTAGCCTGCTGTTGCAAGACCGCCAAGCATTGTCATCTTCTCTACAAGAAGAACGGAGCATCCGCATCTTCTTGCAGATAGTGCGGCCGCACAGCCTGAAACCCCGCCTCCGATCACGATGACATCGTATCTTCCGGAAAACCTCTTCACATTCTGAGAGAAGGGATTGGAAACTCTCTCGTTCCTGTCTGCTCCCTCCTCTCGTCCCTCATTGTAGAACCCATCTGCCATAGCTCAATCCTACACCGGAATTGAAGAGCGAATAAACAACCATAGGCCTATATCTCTCTACTCCATTCTGTGGACTTTTCACATCCGTCGTTCTATCATTAGGGCACACTACTTCTAAGGAGAAAGATTATGATTCTTGGATGCTGCATCTCTTTTGAGCACTATGACACTGTCGTGAAGGCAGGCTTCGACGCAATCACCTTTGCAGGCACCGATATCGCATCCTGGTCCGACGAAAAGTTCGAGAGTATCAGGGAAAAGGTCCTTGGAGGCCCTCTGAAGTGCCTCTCTGTCAACAGCTTCTGTCCGGGAGACATCCCATTCCATGGAAAGGATCTCGACCTGGATGTGATCGAGAAGTATACAGACAAGGTCTGTTACAGAGCCTCACAGCTCGGATGCAGATACATCGGAATCGGAGCTGGAAAGAACAAGAGAATCCTTCCTGGCGAAGAGAGAGAGAAGGCCGAAAGGGAGATGGACGAGGTCTGGAGAGTGCTCTGCTCGGTTGCTGCAAAGTACAATATGGATATCCTGATGGAGTCCATCACAAGCCTCGATACGAACTACCTGACAAAGGCACGCGAGGCATATGCGCTTGTAAAGCGACTTGGAATTCCCAACTTCCACCTTGTCTACGACATCTACCATGATTGGGCAGATGACCAGGGTCCTGAGGTGATCAGCGAGATCGCAGATGAGATAAGGGTCGTGCACCTTTCCAATCTGGAGAAGGGAAAGAGGACCTATCTTGTCGAAAAGGACATTCCTCTCTACAAGGCCTACTATGATGAAATAAGGAAGGCCGGCTACGAAGGTGAATTCAATATCGAATGCTTCGAGAAGGATCCGGATGAGAAGATAGTGGAAAGCTACAGGATACTGAAGAGTTTCATGGACTGAGATATTCGGGGGGCGAGACATTCGCCCCCTTTTCTATTCGATATCGGTCTTTGGAAACTTCCTTCTGTAGGAAAGGAAGCAGATCGTCATCACTACTGCAGAGAGGCCCCAGGAAAGCGGGAAGCAGCAGGAGAGGACCCTGAAGTCCCTGAAGAACTGGAAGACAGTGAATATCCAGAGCAGACGGAAGCCGCAGATGCAGACTACAGAGATGACCATTGGAAGCAGTGAGTTCCCAAGTCCCCTTATCGCAGAGACCATCACCTCCTCGAAGTTGAATATGAAGTAGGTCGTAAGGACCACACTGGCCTTCAGCATTCCATACCTTATGACCTCGCTCTCCTTTGAGTAGATACCGAACAGGAAGTCTCCTGCAAAGTACATTCCCCAGCCCATCACAAGCCCCATCAGGGACGAAAGGATGGCCGCACTCCAGATCACACGGTCTATCCTCGAGTACTTCCCGGCTCCTCTGTTCTGACCCATGAAGCTCAGATTGGTCTGGGCCATCGAGTTGCAGGTAATGTAGACGAAGCTGTCCAGACTGATAGCGGCAGTATTTCCGGCAATTGCATAGGAGCCAAAGGAGTTCACGGAGGACTGTATCGTGACATTTGCAATCGAAAAGAGGATGGACTGAAGTCCGGCAGGAACTCCGATGTAGAGTATCTCATTCATCATATCCAGCCTTATCCTCAGCCTGGAAAGGTAGACCTTGATCGAGTCGTTGCTCCTCATCAGAGCGATGAGTACAAGCAGGGAACTGATGGCCTGTGAAAGCACTGTTGCTATTGCAACACCGGCAACATCCATCTTCAGGACTATCACGAAGAAGAGATTCGCAACCACATTGATCGCACCTGCAACTGTCAGGTAGTAGAGAGGCCTCTTCGTATCACCATAGGCCCTGAGTACCGCAGCTCCGAAGTTGTAGAGCATATTGAAGGGCATGCCGATGAATATGATCCTCATATAGAGCGAGGCCTTTTCTATCACATCATCCGGAGTTCCCATCCAGCCAAGGAAGACAGGAGAGAAGACAAGACCGACAAAGGCAAGGAGCACTCCACTTATCAGGCTGGTCGCGATTGCAGTATGAACTGCATCCTCCACATTTCTGTCGTGTCCGGCACCGAAGTACTTTGCAACAACTACATTGACACCGACAGAAAGTCCTATGAAGAAGTTCACGAGGAGGTTCGTCAGCGAGAAGGTCGCTCCAATCGCGGCCATAGAGGCATGGCCTGCAAAGCGGCCGACCACAATCGTGTCCGCAGCTGAAAAGAACAGCTGCAGGAAGCCGGAAAGTATCAGTGGTACCACAAAGGCGATCATGCTGGGGATGATCGGCCTGTTGATCATATCGACTCTGCTCTTGCTCAACATTCTCACGCTTCCTACATCAGATGCAGCTCTTTGAGATGAGGACTCTTCTCAAGGTAGTATGAGTAGTCGCCCTCATAGACCGAAAGCCTTCCCCTGTCCAGCTCCCAGACCCTGGTCGCAAGACTTCTGAGGAAGAACCTGTCGTGGCTGACGATCAGTACTGTACCATCGAACCTCTTGAGTGCGTCAAGAAGCACCTCCCTCGAAACGATATCCAGATGGTTCGTCGGCTCATCGAGCACAAGGAAGTTCACAGGTCTTGAGAGTATGCAGGCAAGCACTACTCTGCTCTTTTCTCCACCAGAGAGTACGGATATCTTCTTATCGACATCGTCACCTGAGAAGAGAAAGGCACCAAGTGCGCTCATCAGCTCGCCCCTATCCAGCTCTGGAAGTCTCTCCTGGGCCTCCTCGAAGATAGTATTGGAGGGATTGAGAAGGTCGGATGAGTACTGTGAGAAGTAGCCGGACCTTACACCGGAGCCTACAGTGCAGGAGCCTTCTGTCTGTGAAAGACTCCCTGCAATCACCTTAAGAAGAGTGGACTTTCCAGCTCCATTGATGCCTGTGAGCGCAACCTTTTCAAGTCGTCTCAGAGTCACTGTTGCTCCGGAAAATACATTGTAGTTTCCGTAGGAGACACCAAGATTCTCAAGAACAGCGACCTGGTCGCCTGAGCGGGGACAGGGTCTGAACTCTATGCTCATCGCCTTCTCCTCCAAGGGCCTCTCGACTCTCTCGATCTTTTCTATGTTCTTTATTCGGGACTGTACGAGATTCGCATGGCTTGCACGGGCCTGGAAGCGTGCTATGAACTCCTCCTCCTTGGCAAGCATGGCCTGCTGTCGCTCGTAGGTCGCTATCTGCTCCCTTCTCCTTATCTCACGCTCCCTGAGATAGAAGTCATAGTCGCCCGAGTAGAGAGTCAGGTTTCCATGTGACAGCTCGACTGTTGTCCTGCAGACCCTTGTCATGAACTCCCTGTCGTGACAGGTCATGACCAATGCACCCTCGAAGCTGCTGAGCCATCTTTCAAGAAAGAGTATGGATTCGAGGTCGAGGTGGTTCGTCGGCTCGTCCATCAGGAGGATATCGGGCTTCAGAAGAAGAAGCCGGGCAATTGCAATCCTCATCTTCCAGCCTCCAGAGAAGTTCTCCACGCTTTCTTCCTGCCTCTCAAGTGGAAAGCCGAGACCGGTAAGGATTGCTCTTGCATTGCTCTCAAGATTGTAGCCGTCGTGTGCGAGGAACTCATTCTGAAGATACCCATACTCGTCCATCTCGGCATCCGTTATGGGATCCTCGATGCTTCCCATCTTCTCTTCCAGTTCGGCAAGCCGTCTGCCTATCTCGCTCACTCTGCCAGCTCCTGCCACTGTCTCTTCGAGGACCGAGCCACCCTTCATCTCTCCAGTATCCTGTCTGAGATAGCCGATGACTGCATCCTTCCTGTCTGTAGTGATGCTTCCTGAGGTCGGAGTCTGCTCCTTCACAAGCAGCTTGAAGAGAGTGGACTTTCCTGCGCCATTTGGCCCCACAAGTCCTATTCTGTCATTGTCCCTTATCAGCAGCTCTGCGTGGCGCAGAATATCCCTTCCGCCGAAGAAGAATGAAACATCGGTAAGCTTGATCATAATCAGTGAGTTAATCAGAAAAGGAGGATGTGTTCAACCTGAGAGGCCTGCAGAATAATGAATCATGAACTGTTTAAAATTCAGATTTCTTGGACTATCATACAATGTATGAAACCCCTTACCCGAATTGCAATAGTCCTGTTGTTCATCGTCCTTATCGGTGCCACTGCACTGCTTGTGAATCTGGAGCTCAGGTTCTCACCTGCCAGTGTCGGCCCGGATTCAGGGACCATGGTCGTCTATCTCACTCTGCGCGACAACCAGAATATCGATGCGATCGCCTCGGCAAGCTGCACAGAGGAGCGACCAAAGCCAAATGGAATAACAGAGCAGGTAGCGATCGCAATCCAGGAGAAGACAGGTGCTGCGATCAGGAACATAGTAGTCAGCGAGTTCTATCCAGAGGACCTTGATGCACTTGTCGAGAGGACACAGAAGGAGAAGGCAGAAAAGACGATGCCCGAGCTCAGGACACCCGACAGGAGGGAAAGCTCCTACAAAACTCTCTTCATAGGCTTCCCTATCTGGTGGGATGAAATGCCAAGGGCCATATACTCATACCTTGATAAAGTCGACCTTTCAGGAAAGAAGATATATATCTTCACCTGCTCGGATAATAGCGTGCCCGAGGGCTTTGACAGAAAGATTGCAGACATCGAACCGGATGCTGCTGTTCATCCGAATGTGCTAAATGTAAGAAAGGAACAGGCACAGAAGGAGACGATCGGAAAGCTTGTCGAGGCCTGGCTCAGGGAGCTGGGACTCAATTAGTCTGCTTCAACAGGTCGATATTCGGGGAGCTGAGAAGGAACTCGACTCCCCCTATTGCCTTGAGATATGTATCGTCGAGATTGTTCTCGAACCAATCCTTTATCGTACCTGAAACAGCATACGCGGCCATTCTCGATACGTAGACCAGGTCCTTGAAGCTAGGATAGATTTTCTTGAATGCGACGTTGAAGAACTCCTCGGCAATGTAGAAGATCCTCTCCATGAAGGCTTCCTTGTACTCCGAATGGTAGACAGATATAGCAAAGGTCCTGTTCTTGATGGCATTTCTTGCGACCTCGAGACAGACACTCTTCCAATTGAGGAAGTTTATCCTATCGGTCATGTGGCAGAAGGTCCAGATTATGAGATCGAAGAGGTCTGTGAAGTGGTAGTAGAAGGTGTGACGGGAGACCCCGCATCTTTCAGCTACATCACCGACAGTGATCTTGTTCAGGGGTATCTCCTGACTCAACTCGATCAATGCCTTTGATAGCTCTGCCTTGGTGTTGTGTGCCATATATCTAGAATATCAGTTCCGACACAATTTGGAAAGTCGTCAATTACCCTCTGGACCCCATATTGAAGTAGGTAAAACTGCCTGTTTCGACAAGGTTTCCCCTTTCGTCCTTCACCTTCACCTCGACAAAGCCGAGGTTTCTTCCACTCTTTATCACATTTCCTTCCAGTGTGAGGGTCTTTGCATCCTCCGAACCGGAAAGGTACTTCATCGAGCCCTCGACTGTCGGCCCCATTGCACCAGTTGTGAAGAAGGCAACACCGGCAACTATGTCAGCAAGGTTGTATATGATTCCACCGTATACAAAGCCCAAAGGATTTCGATGCTCCGGCCCTATATTGAAGGTAGCAACAGCCCTCCCTTCGGAAACCGAAACGAACTCAAGGCCGAACTTCTCCCTGAACTCCTTTT
>LVBC01000039.1 GCA_001604265.1 Spirochaetales bacterium Spiro_01 | reverse complement strand
TCCGATCTCAGTCTTGGCTTATCTCCGATTAAAAGCTTTGAAGGCATATTTTCAGCAACAGATAACAACCCTTCTCTGGCATCTTCATCTTGAAATTCTATGTAGCTGTTTGCAAAATGCTTTGCTGTGGTTGTTTTCCCGCAACCTTTTGGGCCAACAATCAATGTTGCGCCAAAAGCCTCAAGTTTAAGTTCTAATGCAGAATCGGTTATACGATTACGATATATCTTTTCTATGTTATCCATAATGTAAGCGACCTCAAGGCTGATTATACCTCATTTAACACTTATGCGCAATTACATTTAACATTTATGTAGTTTTTAGTTTTACATATATGCGCAACTTTGTTTTACACGTATGTGAACAAGAATTGATTATGGAAATATCATATTTACCATAGACTCGTTTTGCAAAGCCTTATATCTAGTATCGACTCGTTTTTTCGAATTTCATATCCAGTGTCGACTCATTTTGTTACTCATTATAACTACTATAGCCTCGACCCTACTTTAGCGCATCATTCAAAGAAGGACATTTTTCAAAGAGGTAAAACGAGACACAGAAGGTTCAGAAAATAAAAAACATTGATTCTACGCGCTTAAATGCAGGTTTTGGTTATGAATTGTGTGTTAGTAGTACGACAGTCTCTTCGTGCGAGGAACCTGGATAGAAGTCGAGAACCTGGGCCTTTGAAACTGCATAATCCTTGAAGAGTGGGATATCCCTCGCAAGAGTTGCAGAGTTGCAGGATACGTATATTACTCTCTCTGGCTTCCAGGACGAGATCATCTCGGGAACACCACTATCCAGACCGGTTCTGGGAGGATCGACGATGACAGTATCCACTCTATCCTTCCTGTTCCTTCCCCAAAGTGCAACATCGCCAGTGAAGGATGAGGCCGATGGTGCATTCATGCCGGAGAGTCTAAGACACTCCTTCTGTCGCTCGACTGCAATGACCCTTCTCTTCTCATTTTCGAAGAGGGCAGAGAATGTACCCACCCCGCTGTACAGGTCCATTATGGACTCACCGACTACATTCTCCCTGATGAATGAAAACAGCCGGGGAAGCAGGGTCGGATTGGATTGGAAGAAGACGTTGCCAGAGACATGATACTTTATTCCAGAAATCGTCCTGATGCACTCCTTGTCTTCCAGCGAGACAAAATCATCTCCATTGAATAGCGAGAGTTCTACAAAGCCGGTCTTCCTGTTTACTCCCTTCTGAAATAGTGTGGTCCTCGATGTCCTGATCAGTGCATCAGGGTCACAGAGCATGTCATTAAGTCGACTTTCAAGCCTTGGACAGTTCCTTACCTCGACAAGCTCCTTTCCTCGCTTCGGAAGAAAACCGACCCTTCGGTTCTTCATATCGACATGGACTCGAGCTCTGGCCCTCCACCCATTTTCACTGCCGTAAACTGGTGGAAGAAATGAAGGAAGAGCCCCAAGCTTCGATATCCTCAGAAGGTTGTCCTTTACTATCTCCTCCTTCAGCTCTGCACTATCCTTTGCAGAAACGAAGTCGAAGTCGCAGCCACCGCAGATTCCAGCATAGGGGCAGGTAGGAACAAGACGCTTCTCAGAGGCCTTTGTAAGAGAAAAACTCCTTATATCGACATAGCCACGGCACTCCTCTATCCTATCGACCTCGATTATCTCCCCAGGCAGCACACCGGATGCGAAGGCCGGTCTTCCGTCCTCCCATCTCGCCATTCCCCTGGCCCCTGTAGTGAGCTTCTCAATTACGACCTGCACTCTCTTCAAGCCTCTTCACATATGTCTCTATCATATCGATTCCCTCCTGCCAGAAGGACTCTTTCCTTATATCGCAGCCACCCTTTTTCGCAACATCGTCCGCACTGAGCTTTCCTGTTACTGAAAGAAGCTCTCTGTATTTGGCAGCAAAGTCCTTCTCTCCTTCCGCCCTTGCAAGCAGCCCAAGCGCAAACAGCTGTCCGAATGCGTACGGATAGTTGTAGAAGCTGAAGCCTGTAGAGTAGTAGTGGCTCTTGACCGCCCACATGTACTCGTGCTTGGAAGCAAGTGCATCTGCATAGGTTCTCTCCTGTGCAGAAAGCATCAGAGAACAGAAGTCTGCAGGAGTCAGTTCACCCTCCTTCCTTCTTTCAAAGACAGAGCGCTCGAAGTAGAATCTGGAGAGTATATCGACACAGACCTGGGCTGCAGAGCCAACGAACTGGTCCATGAGAAGGATCGCTTCATCCCTGTCTGCCTTTTCAACTACATTCCTGAATACTATCGTCTCTGCAAAGATGCTTGCAGTCTCTGCGACCGTCATCGGATAGTCTGCAAGGATCGCAGGCTCTGTCATCACGACAGAGTCATGGTATGCATGCCCAAGCTCATGGGCCAGAGTGGAGACACTGTCATAGCTTCCATCGTAGTTGGCCAGTATCCTGGAGACACCTGCGCTATGAAACGATGTATCGTAAGCACCACCCACCTTGCCCTTTCTCGGCTCAGCATCTATCCAGTTCTCATCAAAGGCCCTTGCTGCGAACATGCCCATCTCTTTTGAGAAGGCTGCAAAGCTTGATATGACGATATCCCTTGCCTCCTCATATGTGTAGCTTCTATTCGAAGAGCCCACTGGGGCAAAGAGATCGTACCACTCCAGCCTTTCAAGACCCATCAATCTGGCCTTTGCCGCAAAGTACCTACGAAAGAGAGGAAGATTGTTCTCCAGTGTGGAGATAAGGGCATCAAGAGCTTCCATCGAGATGTGGGAATCGAAGGCCGACCTTTCCAGAGGAGTCTTCCAGCCCCTTCTCCGTTCAAGCGTAAGCACAGTTCCCTTTATGCTGTTGAGACAGAATGCAAAGGAATTCTCATACTGCTTCCAGGTCTTCAGCTCGTCATAGTATGCCCTTCGTCTTACCTCTCTATCCTGGTTGGTCGCATCCCCTCTCAGCTGGATCACAGTCCTCTCTCCATTTCCAATAGTGGACGAGACTGTATCGTAAAGCCGCTCGAAGGCATCCGAACCGCTTCTCATCAGCTCTGCAGCCAGCTTCTCCTCTGCTATGCTCATCTGATGCTCGCTCTCTATGAGAGTGTGCTCGAGGAAGTATCCGTACTCGGAAAGGGCGGGATCGGAGAACTCATCCTGATACGACCTTATATTCGCATAGAAGAGTGTTCCGACCTCCTGGACCTCAAGTCCCAGCTCGTCGGCCTTGCCCTGCTCTGCAATCGAGAGCGGGTCTGTCGTGTCCGTAGAGAGCTTGGCCTCTGCGTAGGATGAGATTGTATTGTAGATGGAATATATACTGTTGAAGGTCTCTATTACTGCTGTAAGCCTATCGTGCCTTTCAATCTGCTCTCTTGCTTCTGAGCAGAGGCTGGAGACTTTTGCAAGGGCCTCCTCATAGGCCTTCGAGGATGGGAATATGGGAGTAAGATCCCAGTGCGGAAGATTGCTTGTACTCATGTGTAAGATTCTACCGAGAGGTCCTTCAGAGGACAAGGTGGTCAGGTGAATTAATGCCCATATCGTCAGCTGATAGAATGACGGCACACCGGCCTTCGGTCATCTGGGCAACAAGGCCTTGAAGATACTCCCGATGGTCCTCTACAAGAGCAAGTGGCTCCTCCATGAGAAGGATATCGTGAAAAGAGAAAAGTGCGCTGAGCAGGACTATCTTTCTCCTATCAGAAAGCGAAAGCTCTCCTGCAAGCGTGTTCGCAGGAAGACCTGCGCTCCTGACTGCACGAAGGATGCTTCCCTTGTTCGGGCTGTCTGTCCTCATTATGATATTGTCCATTGCACTGAGCTGAGGATCTGCATCATCCTCGGGAAAGCAGTGCACGGCACCCTTTTCACGGCATAGACCTGAAAGGAAGGCCCTGCACCTCTCTCTATTGCCTGACAGCAGGGTGACCCTGTCTCTTCTGATAGAGTCCATCAATAGTCCTTGAGACCGTACTCTTCGATCTTGTTTATCATGCTCCTGCGGCTAATTCCAAGCTCCTCGGCGGCCCTCGTCCTGTTGCCTTCATGTCGAAGCAGTGCGCGGATTATCGCCTCCCTCTCCAGCTCCTTGAGAGTCTTGGACTCTCCGGCCTGGGGCTCTGCTCTTCTGGCAGTCTGTCCCGGCTTCGAGACCGAGTTCCTCAGCTCGATGTCATCCAGTGTGATCACATCGCCACGGGCAAATATCATCGCCCTTTCGATCACATTCTCAAGCTCCCTTATATTGCCGTAGAAGCAGTGGCCCGAAAGTGCTTCGAGTGCCTCTGGAGTGAAGCCATTTACATTTCTGTTGACCTTGCGTGCGTACTTCTGCAGAAGGTATGCAGAAAGCAGAGGGATATCCTCCCTTCTCTCTCTGAGTGGAGGAAGCTCGAGACGGACTACATTCAGCCTATAGAAGAGGTCCTCTCGGAAGGTCCCCTCATTCACCATCTTCTCCAGATTCCTGTTCGTTGCGGCGATTATCCTGGCATTTACAGGGATGCTGGTAGTGGAACCCAGGCGGACTATCTTCCTCTCCTGAAGGACTCGGAGTATCTTCACCTGGAGTGAAAGCGGCATGTCGCCGATCTCATCCAGGAACAGCGTTCCATTGCTTGCCAGCTCGAAGTAGCCCACCTTGCGCTGGATAGCACCTGTGAAGGCGCCCTTCTCGTGCCCGAACAGCTCGCTTTCAAGCAGATTCTCCTGTACGCCACCGATATTCACGGGAACGAACGGACCGTCTGCAACCTGTGAAAAGGCGTGGATCTCCCTGGCTGCGACCTCCTTGCCTGTTCCGCTCTCGCCTGTGATGAGGACGGTGGACTGGCTCGGAGCAACACGGAGAATGAGATCCTTGATGCGCTTCATGGCAGCCGATTCGCCGATGAGATTGCTCTCTCTCGTATCGCTTGTCCTGCTGCTCTCGATTATGTTCTGCAGATTGTATGTGCCGACGAGGTTCTTCACCTTGATGGCAAGCTCCTCCGGGTTGAAGGGCTTCATCACATAGTCCTGGGCACCCTCGTGCAGGGCCTGGACAGCATCCGAGATCTCTCCATGGGCGCTGATCATAACGATCGGCATCCTGAAGCCCTCCTTCCGGATCCAGCGTATGAGCTCAAGACCATCCATTTCTGGCATCTTCAGGTCCACAAGGACAGCATCGTAGGCCCTCTCCTTCAGCATGCGCTGGCAGGAGAAGCCATTTTCGGCCCCATCCGTATCGATATCCTCAAGGGCAAAGAACTTCACAAGAGAGGTCCTGATATTGGTCTCGTCATCTACTACAAGTACTTTCATCTTCCACCTCAGCCAAGCTTCTGGCCAACTCTGTCACCCTGCATCTTCAGCTCTTCTACCAGGGAGTACTTCACAAGGGTGACCTCTACGACGGTTCCTCCACCGTCCCTGTCATAAAGTCTTATATCACCACCGCGGGCATTGAGGAACTGCTTTGAAATCGAGAGACCGATTCCAGAGCCATGGATCTTCGTGGTGAAGAAGGGATCGAACAGCTTCTGCCTTCCATCCTTTGGAAGACCATCTCCCCTGTCCATTATGTTCAGATGATATATGTTCTTCTTCAGTGTCAGCAGAACTTCGACCTTGGGATCCCGGTCCTTGGCACTTTCAGTTGCATTCTTGATCAGATTCTCCACGACGGAGCGCAGCCTATCCGAGTCGAAGAGCACCATCGCATGCTCGATTCCCTCATGAGAAAAGGCTATATCTACGGCAAAGAGCGGTCTCAGGGAGTCAACGACCTCGACAAGGTCCATCTGCACAGGGTTTCCTTCAGGACGCTTCAGGAAGTCGGAGACCCTGTTCGAGAGATTGACAAGCCGCTGTGTCTCCATCTCTATCAGCATCACCTCGTCGAGTGTATCGGCATCCTTCAGCTGGTGCTTGAGAAGCGCAATCTGCAGTGTGATGGCCTGAAGCGGATTCTTTATCTCATGCGTGAGCGTTCTTGCAGCCTGTCCAAGCTTGACGAGGTTTGCCTGCGTGACCATCTTCTCCTTGTAGCGTCTGTTCTCTCTGTATATCGAGATGATGTAGAAGAACAGCAGCAATAGTCCGATGAGCACAAGGACCGTGATGAAGACAAGGAAGTTTATCCTTCTCTGATAGGCTGATCCGTCGAAGGCGATATAGAGTATGGAGGAAAAGTCCATCAGAGCTGTTGAAAGCAGGTCGCCACTGCTTGTGAGCCTTGCGTTTATGATCGGCTGGCGCAGGAACCTTGTGTACTCCATGGTACCATGTCGCTTGTTGAAGCTGATCGTATCTTCACCATTCATCAGAGCCTGCGAGGGTGCCATCGCATAGACTCTGCCCCAGGAGGCGACCACAGAGCCTCTGGAGTTGTAGACTGCCACACCGATTATCCTGTCATCCTGTATGATCGAGGAGGTGTTCCTGTGCCCCTCGCTCAGTTCGAAGAGAATGGAGTTGAAGTTCTTCTCCACATCGTTCAGGAGACTCAGCCTCTCTACTCTGAGAAGCGATGCGGACAGCCAGAGGACAAGAAGAATCAATGTGAGGAAGGCAAGGGTCAGCCCGGAGAGCACGAAGAGGTGCTCCCTTCCCGACATTGCAAGCTTTGGTATCTTTACTTTCTTCTTTCCCTTCATCTTCCTACTCGTAGCTCAATGCCTCTATAGGGTCCAGTCTGGAGGCCTTGATCGCTGGATACCAGCCGAAGAAGACTCCCACGAACATACTGAAGCCGATCGAGATGGCAACAGCTGCATAGCTGAAGTGGAGTGTCCATCCGACCATCTCAACTATAGCATAACTGACCAGTGCGCCGACAGCAATTCCGAGAACTCCACCTATGAGCGTGATGGTCACGGCCTCGCAGAGAAACTGTCCTCTTATCACCCTCGGAGAGGCACCGAGGGCCTTTCTTATCCCTATCTCCCTTGTCCTTTCGGCAACGGAAACAAGCATGATGTTCATTATCCCGATACCACCGACAAGCAGGCTTATTGCAGCAATTGCGGCCAGGAACGACGAGAGTGTCTTCGTCACTTCGCCGGCCATCTTCACCATGCTTGCTGCAGAGAAGATGTTGAAGTAGTCCTCACCGACCATCCTGTCCAGATACTCCTCGATCTCGTCTGCGACCTCGGTCGCATTGAAGCCTTCCATCACATGGCAGGTGAAGCTCGAGACTGTAGTGACGCTCCTGAAGCGCTGGTCATAGGTGTTGAATGGGATGTATGCAGAGCTGTCGAAGGAGGTTCCGAGAGTCTCCTCCTGCTTGTCGAGCACGCCGACTACCAGATAGCTCTTGGACTGGTTCCTGAATATCGAGACGTAGCTTCCTACAGCATCGCCAGCAGGAAAGAGATCCTCTGCAAGGTCATGGCCGAGCACTACGACCTGACGTCTATTTATGTTGTCCATGGCAGAGAAGTAATCGCCATAGAGGAGCTCTGTCCTGTTCACCTCGAAGAAGCCGCTGTTGACTCCATTGACCTGTACTGTCTTTATCTCCTGACCCTTTCTTACCCTCGCATTCGAGGAAGCTACCGGAAGGCAGTAATCGAGTCCGATGACATTCTTCATCAGCTCCTGGCCAAAGGATTCATCGAAGAGATTCGTCTTCCTTGAAGAGCCGGTCGGGTAGATGGTGATGAGTTCCAGTCCACCTATATTCATGGATTCTGTTATGGAGTTCTGCACGCTCTGTCCCAGATTGAGTATTGCCACGACGGAGCCGACACCGATTATTATGCCCAGAAGACTCAGCAGTGTCCTGAGCTTGTTGTGGCGCATGCTTGAAAGTGCGATCTTGATATTCTCGAAGAGCATCAGCGCACCTCCACTATCCTGCCGTCGATCATATGGACCTGAGAGCGGCATCTCATTCCAAGGCTTCTATCGTGAGTGACGAACACGACAGTTCTTCCCTCCGAGTTCAGGGTCTCAAAGAGCTCCATGATCTGCTCTCCTGTGCGGCTGTCCAGGGCTCCGGTCGGCTCATCTGCAAGAAGAATATCCGGGTTGTTGACAAGTGCGCGTGCAATTGCGACCCTCTGCTTCTGCCCTCCTGACAGCTCGGATGGAAGGTGCTTCATCCTGTCCTTCAGACCCACCTTCTCAAGCAGCTCCTCTGCTCTTCTCCTCCTCTCCCTTGGACCCAGACCTGCATAGAGCAGAGGAGTCATCACATTCTCCAGTGCAGACAGCTTTCCAAGCAGATTGAACTGCTGGAAGACAAAGCCTATCTTCCGGTTTCGCAGTTCTGCAAGCTGACTCTCGTTCATGTTGTTCGTGTATTCGCTTCCGACCTTTATGAATCCACTTGTGGGCGTGTCGAGACAGCCGATGAGGTTCATCATCGTGCTCTTTCCAGAGCCCGATGGCCCCATGATGGACATGAAGGAACCTCGAGGAATTGAAAGAGAGACCCCATCGAGGGCCTTGACTATATAGTCCCCTACGACGAAGTAGCGTCTGACATTGACAAGCTCTATTACGTTGGCGCTCATTTGCCACCCTTCTTGTCAGGACCACTGGAGCGGTAGTAGACAAGTACATCTCCTGCCTTCAGATCCCCATCCAGCAGCTGGCACATACCCTCTCCGAGGTACTTTATCTTTACCTGCACGGGCTCTGTCTCGTCCTCTCCTATCTTCTTCTCGACAGTCGTGACTCCACCCTTTCCGGTCTTGACAGCCGCCTGTGCGACAAGCAGCATCTTGACCTCTCCTGTATGGGTTATCGTTCCCTCGAAGCTGTAGCCAGGTCTGAGAGCTTCTGGAGGATTATCGATGGTAAGCTCCACATTCACAACGCCTATTCCCTGGTTCGTATAGGTTCCCAGCATAGGGATGTAGGAGACGTAGGCTTCGATCACCTTGCCCGGCATCGAATCGAAGGTAAGCTCCGCCTTCTGCCCAAGCTTTATGTACTGCATGTCGATCTCGTCAATCTCCACATTCGCCTTGAGCACAGAGAGGTCGACCACGGTCATTACAGAGTCACCCGCCTCGAAGTAGTCACCCTCGAGGACATCGATATCGGCAACGACTCCATCGAAGGAGGCAACGAGCGTCGTGTACTCGAGCTTCATCTCTGCATTGTGCAGCTGGAGCTTCAGTGCATCTACCTGACTTGGGGAGCCTGAAAGCTCCGCCTCCCTGAGAGAGTTCCTTACAGTCTGCAGTGTGTATTGCTGGCTTGTATCATCGATGGTGGCCAGGGTCTGACCCTTTTTTACTCTGTCGCCCTCCTTCACCATTACACCAGTAACTGCACCTGTCGAACGGAACTTTGCCTGCTGGATGTCATTGGGCTCGACATAACCTGAAAGATCGATTGTCGCCTTGTAGACATTCTCCTGCACCTTGGTCTCGACCTTGCTTGTCTTCTGGACAAGTGCATCCCTCTCGGCCTCCATCTGCTGCTTCTTTGCACTGTAGAGGCCAAGGCCTGCAAGACATACAAGCAGCAATATGATGTAGCCTATCGCCTGGCGTATCCTTCTATTTCTTCTGCGCAGTCTGATCTGCTTTCTCAGAAGCGCCTCCTGGTTCTCGGATTCTCTATCGATATCGCTTTCAACGTTCCTTCCCATCTGATAACTCCTAGATATTCAAAAGCCTGATTTTGACTTCGAGGGCCTTGCCATCAAGTGCGTTGTTGAGTCTCGATGCCTTCGCCTCCTCGTAGGCAAAGAGGGCATCATCCAGATTCGTCCTGGTCGACAGCCCCTCGTCGAAGAGTCTCTTCTCCTGCTCGTAGACCAGCCTGCAGTACTCCTCCTCGGCCTCGGCCTGGGAGAGTGCGAAGCGGTACCTGAGCACTTCCAGCTGCAGCTCCTGAGCGCTCTGATTGTACTCCTGGAGCGCAATATTATACTCATTACGGGCGACCAGGGCATCATTCGACAGCTTCTGAAGTTCAAGCTCGTCGCTCTTCCTTGTAGGCCTGTTGCTCCAGGAACCCGATACAGTCAAGGTAGGAGTGAAGGAGGAGTCCTTGTTGTCGAAGCTCAATGTGCCTGTGGCTCCAAGCTTCCACGAGCCTCTGTTGTAGAAGACCGACGAGCTTCCGCTTGTCTGCATGTAGTCATCATAGACACCCAATGTCGAATAGTAGGCAGTGTCTGCACTGCTGGATACAGAGACATACTCCGGATGGACAGCATTGTATTTGGCCCTGTATTTGGCTTCTGCGATCTCGGATTCTATGGCACTCATGATGACACTCGTCGAGCCGACAGCAAGTGTGCTGAATTCGAGCTCTGGAGGCGGAACACTGTCAAGCCCCTCGTAATCTATTCCGGCAAGAATCCTATACTGCTTCTTTGCTGTATCGAGCTGATTCTCCAGACTCTCTATCGTATTCTTCGTCAATTCGATCGTATTGACCTGCTTGCTGTAGCTTGTGGATTCCCGGCTTATCCTATTGACCTCGAGGGAATCGGAGAGTGCCTTCTCGTAGTTTGCAAGCCTGTGCCTGTAATCCCTGATGGCCGCCTCTACAGTGAGTATCGTATCGAGCTGGGAGATCAGCTGGTTCTCGAATGAGAGCTGTGCCCTCTGCCAGGTCACCTCTGTCGAGAGGGAGGAGAGAGAAGCAGAGAGATCTGCAAGCTCGTCCTCGTCGTATCCAGTGAGGTCGAAGTTCATCGATATCGTCAGCGAGGGGTGGCTAATTCTGTACTTTCCACTCCTGTTGGCGCCCGTCTTTCCCAGGCTTGCTGTTATGGTCGTATCGAAGTCGTCCGGCACGACTACAGTCAGCGTAGGTCTTATATACCAGTCCGGATCCGGATCGGCAGTCACTACTCCTGCATCTGCGCTGACCGTATACGAGGTGACGTCATCCAGCTCGGCCTGCCTTGCAGACAGTTTGCCATTCTGGTAGTTCATGTATGCTGTATCAATCTGACTGCTGGACATCATCGCCCTTTCGAGAATCGAAGCATAGTCGTTCGAAGCACAGAGCGAAAGTGCAATGGAGAGCATCAGGATGAAAGAGGTGTACTTCTTCATGTTTTTTCCATGGAAAAGGTAACATATTATCGCTTTCAGATAAATGAAGAACGGATGGAGTTTTCAAATTATGATGGGGCGATTATATCAAAGATATAAACCATCTTGAACAACACATCTATTTTCATGATAATCACTAGCATGCTCAAGTCACCTATTCTGGACAAGGAACTAAAGGAACATCTGGCTGCCATCACCGAGGATGGCAGGGACATCTTCCTGATCGCAGACGATCAGATCAGAGTCACTGCAGCGAACTGCACAGGACTCGTGAACCAGATGAGGGTCAACCACAGAACCGGTCTTCTCGAAAGCTATGTGCTGGGACAGGCCTATATCGCAGGAATACTGCTCTCCTCCTGTGTGAAGGGAGATGACAGGATCCAGCTGCAGATCGAGTGTGGCGGACCTATAAAGGGAATAAGCGTCGAGAGCTGGGCCTGCGGAGCTGTGAGAGGCTACCTGATGAACAATCCGATTCCGCTTGAGAAGCCACTTCAGAGCCTGGACACATCGGATCTGTTCGGACCTGGCTTCCTTTCAGTGTCGAAGATACTCGAGGGCTCCAAGGAGCCGGTCACAGGCACCGTCATGATCAACTACGGGAACATCGCCAAGGACCTGGCACTCTACTTCACGGAGAGCGAGCAGACCCCTACTCTGATCTACATCTCGCTGAAGTACGACGAGAAGGGAAACATCGTAGGTGCCGGTGGACTCTTCATCCAGGCACTTCCCGGCTGTGAGGATGCTGTTCTCGATGCACTGCAGGAGAAGGCCAAGGCCCTGCCGAATCTCGGGCTTCTTCTCAGCAGAGGAGAGAGCACAGAGGAGTATGTGCTCTCCACATTCAGCGAATTTGCACCAAGGAAGCTGGCCCACTCATCGGTCGGCTTCTCATGCCCCTGCACCAAGGAGGGGTTCAGAAACTATCTGAAGGCATTACCGCAGAAGGAAAAAGAGGAGATTCTCAGAGGCTCCTTCCCTTTGAATCTCGAGTGCTTTAACTGCGGCAGCACATATAGCTTTGAGAAGAGCGAAGTGGAAACGCTCTTCTCTCAGGAGGAGAAGAAATGATCTATTTTGCCCAGTCGGCTGCCAACCAGGCCGACCTTGTCGCAAAGGAGGCTCTCAAGGCGGGAGCCACGGAGGTCCGTCAGACCTCATCCGGAGTACAGTTCTCCGGCTCGATCGAGGCAGGCTACCGCTTCTGTCTCACATCCAGGATCGCATCCAGACTGCTGATGGCACTCTGCTTCGACGAGAATGTCAACAGCACCGACGAGCTCTATGAAAAGACGCTGGAGTACGCCTGGGAGAACTGGGTCGATCCAGAGAAGACCTTCGCGATCACACAGACTATCCAGATGTGTCCCTGGATCAACAACGGCCACTTTGCCGCACTGCGCGTAAAGGACGCAATCGTGGACAGGATCAGGGAGAAGTTCGACCAGCAGAGGCCGAATATCGATACTGAGAATCCAGATCTCACCTTCCATGTCCACATCAGGGCAAGCAGGGTCATTATCTACGTCGACTTCTCAGGTGAAGGCCTTTACAAGAGGGGCTACAGGAGCGACAACCTCGATGTCTCGCTGAAGGAGCATCTGGCCGCAGCCCTGCTCTACCGCACCGAGTGGTACAAGACTGTCGAGGAGGGAGAGCCAGGTGTTCTCTACGATCCATTCTGTGGAACCGGAACGATTCCCGTGGAAGCTGCCCTCATCGCCGCAGAGATAGCTCCTGGCCTGATCAGGAAGACACCATATGCCTTCGAGAAGTTCCCATCCTTCGAGCCTGAAACCTACAACAGGCTGCTCGACGAGCTTGGGGATGCTGCAGAAGCTGCAAGGAACAGGAAGATAAGCATATTCGCTTCCGATATCAGCCGCGCTGCAGTCGAGACAGCAAAGGCCGCAGCCCTCAAGGCAAACATCTACGACCTCGTAAGCTTCGAGGTGAAGGACTTCACAAAGCTTGAGGAGGCTCCTGCAGAGAGAGGCTATATCGTCACAGACCCACCGTATGGAATGAGGGTAAGCGAGAATACAACAAAGCTCTATACACTCATCGGACAGACGATGCAGAGAGCCTTCAGAGGCTGGAAGGTCACGATCCTCTGCGGAGACAGCGAGCTTCTCTCCAATATCGACATGAAGCCGGACAGGACCAACTCTCTCTACAACGGAGGCATCCTCTGCCAGGCAGCCCACTACTATGTCTTCACAGAGGAGGAGAAGCAGGCCTTTATCGAGAGAGCAAGACAGAGAAGAGAGGAACGCCTTGCTACCCCGCTTACTCCGGGTGCCGAAATGGCCTACAACAGGATAAGGAAGAACCTCGATGCGATCCGTCCGATAATGGAGGCAGAGGGCGTCACCTGCTACAGGATCTACGATGCGGATATGCCGGAGTACTCGGCTGCCATCGACCTCTATGAGGGAAAGTGGATCAATCTTCAGGAGTATGCAGCGCCCTCCACTATCGAAGTCGAGACTGCAGAGAGGAGACTCAACGAGCTCGTCCTTGCGACCGAAAGGGCAACCGGCATCGACCTCGAGAACATCTACGTGAAGCAGAGAAGCCAGCAGAAGGGAAAGGAGCAGTACAGGAAGCTTGCCTCCTCCAACAAGTTCTATCTTGTAAACGAGAACGGGCTTAAGTACCTTGTCAACTTCACTGACTACCTGGATACAGGAGTCTTCCTCGACCACAGACCGATCAGGAAGTTCATCCAGGAGAATGCAAAGGGAAAGAGGTTCCTCAACCTCTTCTGCTACACGGCAACTGCCTCCCTCAATGCAGTCAAGGGCGGTGCACTCCACACGACAAGTGTGGATGCTTCTGCCACCTACCTCGATTGGGCACATGAGAACTTCAGAGTAAATGGCTTCTCTACAGACTTCGACAACTTCTTCTACAAGTCGGACGTCATGGACTTTCTCTGGGACACCTACGACAGGTACGATCTCATCTTCTGTGACCCACCGACCTTCTCCAACAGCAAGATGAGGGATACCTTCGATGTCCAGAGAGACCATGCAAGACTCATCGAGGCGTGCATGATGCACCTCGAGAAGGATGGCCTTCTCATCTTCAGCAACAACTATCGCCGCTTCAAGCTGGATGAGAGGATCTCTGAGAAATACAGCGTGGAGGATATCTCGAAGGAGACCATAGGCAGGGATTTCGAACGCGACATGAAGATACATCAGTGCTATCTTATCCGCCACAAGGTCAAGGTCGAGATTCCTACAAAGAAGATAATCAGGATCAAAGGCGAATGACAGATACAGGGAGACACTCTTTCGGGAGTGTCTCTATTTGTACAAGAAGAAATTTTGGAATATCACCCTGTGACTACATAGACAGAGAATTGAATGCTGGACTATCATAAGCTACAGGGTTGAACCTAGGAGGACAAGGATCCATGGATCAAAACTGGGACAAGGTGCAGTTGGTACATGAGTTTCTGGACCAGGGAGTTTCCTGTTACAGTCTCAAGCATGGCAGCTATCAGAACGAATACTATGTAGTATCCGAGGCAGAGACCAGAAAGCTTATGAATCAACCAGAGGTAGTCGGATTCGACGTCTACCGCTCTCTTGTTCACTCCACCTCTCAGATGCTCTACTTTCTCAAGGAGAGAAAGTGCCTGCACAATGTCAACATACTATCTATTCTCAGAGGTGCTCTGAACTACCCTCTCGAGGAGGCGTGCTGGACCGAGCATATCCGTGTCCATGATATCAGCTTCCTCTCTAGCGAGAGAGTCTTCAAGGATGGATCTATTGCAGGCCTGGAGATCAAGTACGACAAGATCGCACTGGTCCCGGACAGCACATTGATGATAGGTGATATCATCGCATCCGGTGCAACCCTCCTTCACTGTCTCCGCTATCTCATCGAATACTATAGAAAGCACGGACAGAAGCTTACCAACATAGTCTTCTTCACAATCGGCGGTACAAAGGGCATAGACCTTCTCGAGGGTCTCACAAGTGAGATCAGGAACTACTGGCCGGACTTCAAGGGCTTCATCACGATCTACTACGAGGGCATCTTCAGCTGCTACGAGGAGGGAGACAAGGGCGTATCGGGTATCAACCTGGCCAATGTCGACTTCTACTGGAAGGGAGGAATCGTCACACCTGAATTCAGGAGGCAGACCCTTTCAATGCAGAACCCGCTCTTCGAGAAGTGCACCATCTACGACGGTGGTGCCAGAAGGTACGAGATCAAGGAGCACATCCACGAGGTCCTGGAGTTCTGGGAGCACATCGAGAAGAATGCGACGAAGATAGACAAGGAGAAGCTTCTTGAGGAGAAGCTTGGACATCCGCTCGATATCTCCTACGAGGATTGGCTGAAGGACTGCCACTACCTCGACCTGGAGAAGAAGCTGACCAGATGGCTCTACAACCAGGAGAAGGGATTCATCAACTCCTTCAGTAATGTGTCTCTTGGACAGCTTGCGTCGGATAGGATCAGGGAGTTCAGGGAGACCCTGAAGAAGTACTTCATCTGAATCACATATAAAGGAATATAGATATGGCAGAAAACACAAAAGTCGATGTGGACTTTGCTGAGTGCGCTGTGCCTCAGAGTGAAAGACGAAGTCTACTCACGATGTTCATGATCATGCTTGGCTTTACATTCTTCTCGGCCAGCATGTGGGTCGGCCAGCAGCTTGCTGACGGACTGGATCTGGGAGGCTTCATCGGTGCACTTATCTTCGGTGGTGCAATCCTTGCAGTCTACACTGGCCTCCTCGGCTATGTCGGTGCAAAGACAGGCTTCAGCCTCGATCTGCTTGCCCGCAAGGCCTTCGGAAGCAAAGGCTCCTATCTACCATCGGCCATGATCGCCTTCACACAGGTCGGCTGGTTCGGTGTTGGTGTTGCAATGTTCGCAATCCCTGTAGCAAAGGAGCTTCTCGGTGGTTCAGTCACAGCTGAATGGATTCTCGTTATCATTGCAGGTGCATGTATGACAGCTTCTGCCTACTTCGGCATCAAGTCACTGACCATCGTCAGCTACATTGCAGTTCCAGCAGTTGCAATCCTCGGTACTGCAGCAATGATCCTCGCAGTTGTCAGAGGCGATGCTACCCTCGTAGAGCAGTTTGCAAAGTCCTCCGGTACACTGACAGTCGTATCCGGTGCTGGCCTGGTAATCGGTTCCTTCGTCTCCGGTGGTACAGCAACTCCGAACTTCACCAGATTCGCCAAGAGCGGCATCTCCGGTGCAGTCGTAACAGTTGTAGCCTTCTTCATCGGCAACTCCCTGATGTTCTTCTTCGGCGGTATCTCCTCCATCTACGTAGGTGGCAACGATATCTTCGAGGTCATGCTCAATCTCAACCTCTTCTATCTTGCAGTTCTCGTTCTCGGTCTCAACATCTGGACGACCAACGACAACGCTCTCTACTCGACAGGTCTCGGTTTTGCGAACATCTTCCACACCAGAAAGAAGCCAATGGTCCTCGTCTCCGGTATCCTCGGAACGATCACCGCAAACTGGCTCTACTGGAACTTCTGCTCCTGGCTCAACATCCTCAACTGCACTCTCCCGCCATGTGGTATCATCCTCGTGCTCGGATACTTCCTCAACAGGGACAAGTACGATGACACAGAGGTCACAGAGGTAGTCAACTGGTACGCTGTTGCCGGTGTCATCCTCGGTGCACTTGTTGCAAACGTCCTCAAGTGGGGTGTTCCATCCATCAACGGTATGACAGTTGCATCTGTCTGCTACCTGATCGGATACTTCAAGAACAAGAAGAACTGAGCGTTCCTGTTCTGATATACTGGCCCTTCACCTGTTGGAGGGCCTTGTTTTTTTCCGATTCCGATGCGTTTATCGGTTTTGTGGTGACATTGGTGCGCCAAG
>LVBC01000038.1 GCA_001604265.1 Spirochaetales bacterium Spiro_01 | reverse complement strand
ATCGCCCGAGAAGAGACTTCGAGGACAGACAGAGAAGAGATTTCGACGACAGACCTAGAAGGGACTTCTCCGACCGTCCAAGAAGAGATTTCGAGGACAGACCTAGAAGAGACTTCTCCGACCGTCCAAGAAGGGATTTCGAGGACAGACCTAGAAGAGATTTCTCAGATCGTCCAAGAAGGGATTTCGAGGATAGACCGAGGAGAGAGTTCTCCGATCGCCCAAGAAGGGATTTCGGCTCTGACAGAAATGGTGGCGATAGACCAAGAAGATATGGCACGAAGGGCAGCGTGAAGCCCTATGGCTATGACAATATCCGCTCGTCAAGGGACAGAAGTGGTGAGGACGATGGTTCCACCTTCTTCTGGAGGAACAGAGATAGCGAGGATAGATAGGTTCTACTCCTCGATGGAGAACCTCTTCGGCACTGCTGGAGGGGTCTTCTTTTATCAGTTCACGAAGACATTGTCGATCATGGTATAGCCGTAGTACTCGCCATCGCTATCGATTGCAAAGGCCTCTACTATCTCATGCCCATCTGCTCTTCCCCTGAGGTAGTAGGAGGTCGGAAAGAGTTCGCTTCTGAAGCTCTCGATAGAAAAGGAGAGCTTCTCATCCTCATAGCTGAGATTCTCCTTTTCAAGTATTTCAGGATACTTCTCACCTACCTTGTCCAGCAGCATATCATAGGCCTCTCTTGCGCCTTCGATATCCTCTATATCCACTGGATAGTCTATAGGTGATAAATTGTACTCCACTCCGTCTATCATGATCAGGTCGACTTCCGGAATATCGACAGCTATGTCCATGTTAACTGTATAGTCAGTAAAGACGAGGATATCTTCTGTCCTGCGACTGGAATGCAGACTGAATTCGTGCCTCATTCCATCGACCACGATGGTTCCTTCTGCCCGGGAAGCTGTATACTGCACATTCTCCTCGGCCCTGTAGAAGGAATCGTAGCTGTAGTACATATCATCGATATGGTCACCACTGTGGTTTCTCCTGATATCGTAGTCCGAGATATTGAAGTCGTAGGTATCATGCTTGCCGCTGTAGAACTCCTCTCCGCTTTCTACTCTGGAGTAGTAGTTCACAGTGTGCTGTGCTCTGTTGTAAGCCTCGAATATGTTCTCGTTTATGATGGCAAGTCCTTCTGCCGTGATGGGCGAAGAAAGGAGTGGAATCGAGGCAAGGAACGCTGCAAAGTAAGCTATGAGTCTTTTCATATACTCTCCCTATTCGATATGAAGGCCCTGTCTCCTGCACATCTGTTCTTCAATGATATCTGCAATGCATGGAAGATAAAAAGCGCGAGGATGAAGGTTGGAAAGAAGCCAAGAGAAAGTCTTCTTGACAGTAGTCCGAAAAGTGGTGGCATGAAGGTGGAGCCAATGTACGCAAAGACCATCTGGAAGGAGATCATGGCCTGAGAGTAGCAGCTGTCAAAGTAGTTCACACTCTGGTGCAGCATGGTCGGGAAGATAGGCCCGAAACCAAGACCCAGGAAGAAGACAGAGACAAGAGCTGTGATCTCTCTCTCTTGAAGAAAGAGCGAGATGATCGCTAGAAGAGAAACTGCATGGCAGAGCCTGAGAATGCTTCTATCGCTTGTCCTGTTCGAGAAGAAGCCTGTGAGCAGGCGACCAAGAGTAAGTCCAAGGTAGACCATGCTTGTCATCAGCGCTGCAACAGAGGGTGAGAAGCCTCTGAAGTAGACTGCGAAGGAGGCGACCCAGAGAAAGGTAGTGGATTCGAAGCCGCAGTAGGCTGTGAATGCAAGAAGCGAGTGCAGTGCTCCCTTCACCTTGAGAATCTGAAATAGAGTGTAGACCCTATCACTTTCTTCAGCTGTCTGCTTCTTCTGGCCATCCGAAAGCTCGTTCCTTTCAAAGAGGGGAGATGCAAGCACAACGACAAGCATTATGGCAAGCTGGAGAGATGCATTCATCCTGAAGGCAGGACGCCAGGAGATGCCCTTCGAAAAGAGGTATGAAAGGAGAAGTGGACTTAGAAGTGTCCCGATTCCCCAGAAGCAGTGGAGATAGCCCATCTCGCCTGCAGAGTAGTGAAGTGCGACATAGTGGTTCAGCGCAGAGTCGACACAGCCTGCACCAAGACCGAGCGGGATAGCAGAGAGAAGTATCCAGAAAAGGGATGGAGAGAACGAATAGCCGAGCAGAGAGGCTGCTGTCATGAATATCGAGACTGCAGTCACTCTGGCTGTCCCTAATCTTCTTATTATCCTCTGGCTGAAGAAGGCAGAAACGATCGTTCCGGTTGCAATTGTCATGGTGATAAGCCCTGCACTCGAAACTGAGATGCCAAGCTCTGTGTGGATCACAGGCCAGGCAGAGCCTGTGACGCTGTCAGGAAGGCCCAGCGAGATGAATGCAAGATAGATCACAAGCAGAAGAACGCCTTTCATGACTCCTAGGATAGACAAATAGAGGAGAGAGATTCAATCGACTCTCTCTCCTCGTATTCTGCTTTTCTCTCTATTACTTGATTCCGAGCTTGCTCTTCTGCTTTGCCCAGCTGTCCTTGAGAGTGACGGTCCTGTTGAAGACCATGTGGTCCTCTCTGCTGTCCTTGGAGTCTACACAGTAGTAGCCATTCCTGATGAACTGCAGATAGTCGCCGACCTTTGCCTTCTTTGCTTCTTCTTCGATGTAGGCACTCTCGATGACCACAAGGGATTCAGGATTGAGGTCGTCGAGGTAGTTGCCAGTAGCTCCGCCCGGATACTCTGCAGTAAAGAGCTTGTCGTACTGCCTTACTTCTGCCTTCAGTGCATGGTCTGCGCTTACCCAGTGGCTGGTGCCCTTGACCTTTCTTCCATCGGCAGTCTGTCCACCTCTGGACTTTGGATCGTAGGTGCAGTGTACTCTGAGTATGTTTCCATTCTCGTCCTTGTCTATGCTCTGTGCAGTGATGTAGTAGGCGTGCTTCAGGCGGATCTCGTTGCCCGGATAGAGTCTGTGGTATCCCTTGACAGGAACCTCCATGAAGTCCTCTCTCTCGATGTAGAGCCTTCTTGAGAAAGCAATCCTATGAGTTGCGCTTTCGCTATCCTCAGGGTTGTCCACTGCATCGAAGTACTCGACCTTGTCCTCCGGATAGTTGTCGATGACGATCTCGAGCGGATCGAGGACGGCCATCAGTCTCTTTGCCCTCTTGTTGAGGTCCTCTCTGACACAGAACTCCATGAGCGAGTAGTCGACGGTTCCCTCGACCTTTGCAACACCGACTCTGGATACGAAATCCTTCATCGATTCAGGAGAGTAGCCGCGGCGTCGGATTCCGCTGACTGTAGGCATCCTTGGGTCGTCCCAGCCGCTTACAAAGCCATTCTGCACGAGGTAGAGAAGTCTTCTCTTGCTCATCAGGCAGTAGTTGATATTGAGTCTTGCGAACTCGTACTGGTGAGGTGCATGCTCGATTCCATCGATGCTGGTAGCCCAGTCGTATGCTGGCCTGTGGTCCTCGAACTCGAGTGTGCAGATCGAGTGGGTGATTCCCTCGATGGCATCGGAGATAGGGTGTGTGAAGTCGTACATCGGATAGATGCACCACTTGTCACCGGTCCTTGGATGGGTCGCATACTTGATCCTGTACAGGGCAGGGTCCCTCAGGTTGATATTTGGACTTGCCATATCGATCTTCGCCCTGAGCGTGTACTTTCCTTCCGGATACTTTCCCTCTCTCATCTCCTCGAAGAGGCGGAGGTTCTCCTCTATTGGTCTATCCCTGTCAGGGCTGTTCTTCCCGGGCTCGGTAAGGGTGCCTCTGTACTCCTTCATCTGCTCTGCAGTGAGGCTGTCCACATACGCCTTTCCCTCCTTGATGAGGTTGACTGCGATCTCATAGAGTTTGTCATAGTAGTCGGATGCGTAGTACTCGTGCTCTCCCCAGTCGAAGCCGAGCCAATGGATGTCCTCCTTGATCGAGTCGATGTACTCCATATCCTCCTTTGCCGGATTGGTATCATCGAGTCTGAGGTGGCATCTTCCATGGTACTTCTCTGCCAGACCGAAGTTCAGGCAGATGGACTTGATGTGGCCGATGTGGAGATAGCCATTGGGTTCCGGAGGGAAACGGGTGACGATCGTATTGTCTGGTACCCTGCCGTTGGCAAGATCGTCCTCGATTATCTTCTCAATGAAGTTGAGTGGACGCTCCGTTGACGCTTCTGTGTTCTTTACTTCTTCCATAAAGTAACCTCCTTGCCCTTCCAAAGGGGCCTGTGGTTGGAATTTTTATAGGCTGATTCTAGCAGAATGGAACTCTTATTGGAATATTGTTTCCTAATTCAGGCTGCAATTTACCTGACCTTTTCCGCGAGTGAGGATGCAGACTGAGATCGAGCCCTTCGTCGTCTCTGCAGAAAAGGAGAATATATGTGTATCCTCAAGGTATATATCCACTACAGGACCTCGCTTCTCGACTCTCCAGATGCCGGTGTATCTGGTCTCGAAGAAGCTTCTCGTCTCTATTCCGGAGAGGACGAAGTGGAGAGTGCTTCCGCCTTCGTGGCGCGAAACGCGGACAAAGCTGCGCTCTGAGATCAGGATCTCGAGTGCATCCTCGACACCCTCATCTGTATTAGTGGTGCAGGAGAATGAACCCTCCTCGAAGGTGTGGACAAGCCTGTGCTCTGTTTCGGAGAGGAAGGAAAAGGTGTGCGAATTGACTATTCTTGCCTTTGATGGGGCATTTATCCACTGTAGCTTCTTTATCTGCATCTCTAGAGCCTCTCACCCCTCTTGTAGTTCTGCTTGTTGTAGTACATCCTCTCATCGGCCTCCTTGTACATCTCTCCCATATCATCCGAGGGTCTGCAGTAGGTGTAGCCGCAGGAAAAGCTCGAGTAGCCCATCTCGAGAGGGTGGAAGTTCTCCCTGATAGAGGCGATTATGTCCTCTGGATTCTCGGTCCCGGTGGATTCGAGGAGGATCGCGAACTCGTCGCCACCGACTCTGAATGCGTGTGCAGAGTAGCTGAAGGTGGCCTTCTGGAGTGCTTCTGCAAAGTCCTTGATCAGGCGGTCGCCGACATCGTGGCCATACCTGTCGTTTGCAAGCTTCAGGCCATTGAGGTCGAGAGACATTATCAGGTACTTCGCTCCCACCTTCCTTGGAGTGCTGAGCTTCTCCTCGAATGCGACCCTGTTGAGAAGCTTCGTCATCGGATCGGTGTAGACCTTCAGCATCAGATTCTTCTTCATCGAGCTGGATGAGATCGCCTCCACTGCCATCTTCATTGCCTGGAAGGTGAGGATGCCCATGCTGATGAAGAAGAGCGATATCGCGGCAGAGGCGAATCGGGCATGATGCTCTGCGAAGAAGAGGTCGTAGATGGATGTTATGATCGCGGTATTCAGCAGAAGCAGTGCAAGCACGAGCGGTCTGCTGAACTGCCTGTCGCTGTTGATGTTCCAGAACACGAAGGAGGTGATTCCTATGAGCAGGAAGATCGTCAGTATGAGATTGAGCATCTGCAGCAGCGACGATAGCTGTATGTTCCCGAGGAAGCACGAGAAGAGCTCGTAGAGCAGGAATACGACCACCTGAAGCATGCTCATGTTCCCGATGACGTTCATGAGGTGCTCCTTCTTGAAGTCATGGTTGAATCTCAGATAGAAGATTATGAGGGCAGGAAGCAGACAGAGAACGAACTGGCTGATATCAAGTCTCCACATCGTGTTGTTCAGCCTGAAGTACGGTGTTCTGAGATTTGCGAAGATGAGAAGGCAGATCGCAAGCGACAGCATTGCGAATGAAAGCAGTGCGTACTTTCCGTCGCTCTTCTTGAAGAAGAAGGAGGCAATGAACCAGACGATCGAGATGAGGAAGAGGCTTCCGGTAAGATAGACCTTCAGGATTCCATCCTTATTGAAGTAGCTCTCCAATGAGATCTTGTCTCCGAAGACCAGATCCGATATCTCGAACGAGTAGCCGGCGGGTACGATGAACTGGATATCGACCGGGAGCGATGTATCGTAGTTGCCAAGTGGGATTATCGAGTTTCTCTTCTCACCGTAGTAGTCGAAGAGCTGATGTCCTGAACCGAGGAAGGTATACAGAAGTTCCGTACCATTGTAGACGAGGATACCACAGTGCGCAGTGGTAAGCCCCAGTGCCGGATCCTTGTATCTGAATGTGTTGAGATACTCGAGTCTCAGGGTATAGGTCATCTCGCTGTCGGTATTGTTCACGTCGGTGAAGGAGCCATCCTCGAGATGGGCGAATATCGCATTGTTCCTGTATATCGTGTAGTCGTAGTTAAGCTGTATGATGTTCCTGTTGGTATATACGGTATTGCTGCTGTTGGAGTAGAGCAGGATGCAGCTCACTGACAGCGAAATCAGTGTGAGGACGAGGAAAAGCGATATCATGAAGTTTCGGAAGACCTTCAGATCAAATCTCATATGTGGTCCTCCTTGCCATATCGAAAAGGTTCTCCTTCCTGTTCGAGGTCTTGTTCCTGTACATCATCTCATCGGCCCTCTTGAGAGCCTCTGCGATCTCCTCTCCGGACCTCTTTACGGCATAGCCTCCACTGAGCGTTGCGCCATATGGGGAGTTGGCCGCGAACTTCTGGGCAATCATCTCCATCATTGCACTGAGGTCGTCTTCTGAGATCGCATTGACGATCGCGATGAACTCATCGCCTCCGGTCCTGAAGACCTTCGCATTCTTCATGTCCTCATCGTGGATGACTCGGCCGAAGTGGATTATCAGCCTGTCGCCCTCCATATGACCAAAGCCGTCGTTTATGCTCTTCATGCCATCGATATCGAAGCTGATGATGCCGATCTGATTATCCTTGCCTATCCTGCTGATGCAGTCCTCGAATCTTCTCCTGTTGAGACAGTTGGAGAGGATGTCCTGGTAGGCGAAGACCTCGATCTCCTTGCTTCTCATGAAGGACTTCCTGTGCTTCATGTAGTTGGTGGCACCCGAGATCGCGATCACAAGGAAGGAGGTGTAGGTCAGCACGTTTATCAGCATGTGGCTATTGAAGGAGAGGTGGAACTCGAAGAGTAGCAGGCATCTGAGAGTGATGAGCAGGGAAAGAGAGAGGGATCCGATATCCTGATAGATGTTCCTCTTCGCCTTCTGATGGGATGCAAGGACTGCAAAGGATACTATCAGGACTGCACAGATAGATACGAGGATGGTCATGTCAGCTATCGAGGAGGTGTAGTAGATCGGGGAGGCGATCGCAACTGAGAACATTATGAACATTATCATCGGCAGGAAGCCGACGAAGCAGAACATCGGGCTCTGGAGGTTCGGATGGTGTCCTGTGGCCCTGTGGTAGATCAGCATGACGATGGACAGCATCGAATAGGTCGCCATCATGACCATCGAGCAGATCATCGGGTTTTTTGCTGATAGGACAAGGACCGGATTGTCCGTGATCGATATGATCATGATGAGGAAGCAGAGCACGGAGAATGAAAGTAGGATCCTTCTGTAGCGGCCATCCTTCACCAGGAAGAAGACAAGGAGTATTCCGATTGTGGTCACCGAGTAGAAGACGATACTCACGTACAGGTCGAAGAAGTCCCTTGACTGGAATTCCTTGATCGCCGAGTAGCTTCCGATCGTGATCGGTCTTATTAGAAAGCCCCTCATGCTGAGAAAGCTCTCGAAGTCGTACTCTATCGTCAGGTGGTGGCCACCGATAAGGCGGTTGAAGTACCCCTGGAAGTAGCCATCGATGCCAAGAAGGAAGGCAGGATAGCGTCTTGAGGGTGGGAAGTGGTCGATGATTTGGCCATCGAGCAGTATCCTGTAGGAGATGAAGCTGCCTCTGATGCAGTAGCTGTTGAACTCCTTTTCGACATAGGTCGGGATATCGGTCTCTATCCTTATCTTCTGCCCTGTGGTGACAGGGACCCTGTAGGGGAGGATCTCATTCTCCTTCACAAGCACATCATCGACATAGATATCCCATAGAAGCTCCTCGCTCGAGAGAATCGGGCTGTCCATCGAAAGCTCGGTAACATCCGAGTGGATGAAGAGCACTGCGGCAAAGAAGAGAAGGGCAAGTCCGCAGACAACTGCCTTGGCCATCTGTATCGATGTGCTGTTACTTCCTAGAATCCTGCCCAGTTTCAACAACATAATGATGAAATTATACCGTCATTA
>LVBC01000037.1 GCA_001604265.1 Spirochaetales bacterium Spiro_01 | reverse complement strand
TGACAGACACGTCTACAGACCTTTCGAAAGAGAGGTCTGTTTCTCTTTTGTGGTAGAAACTATCCAGTTCAGCTTGAAAAACAGCTTGCTGGTCCGATTTTCGCCTCTGATGGGAAATGGGAATCAGAGCATTGCAACAAGTAGCGGGAAGGCGACCAGAGTACCGAATGCAGAGCCCAGCGATGAGAAGAAGAAAACGAGCAGTGCATGCAGGATTCTGTTTCTGTACCAGTTGGTGAACTTCATCGACTCATCGGTTATATTCTCGAAGTCTCTTACCTTCGGCTTTCTGAAGGTCGCTTCCAGGATACCTCCGAGCATTCCAACTCCCAGAACGGGGCAGAGTGCGAAGAATGGCGCTGTTACTGTACATGCGATTATATTCAGTATGTGGGCTCCGGAGAGAAGGGTCGCGATGAAGGTGCAACCTGCATTGACGGCTGCCCAGTACAGGAAGGTCCTGAGTCCCTGATCCCAGCCCGATGTGAATGCAGATATGAGGATCAGAAGGATTATCAGGGTAGGGACTGCAAGCTGGATGAATCCAGAAAGCCATCCCTTCCTGGGAATGACAGTAAGCTCATCAAGGGTAGGTGTGCTCTCGCCCCTGCTGAGCTTCTCGATGGTCGAGATCACTCCCTTTGTGTGTCCTGCGCCGATTACAGCGATCTTCTTCTTTCCAGGGGACTCGAAGATGGACCTTCCAAGGTATCTGTCCCTTTCGTCGATCAGGACCTCCTTGACGCTTGGAAGCTCCTTCGCCATGTCGTCCATCATCGACTGCAGTACATCCTGCTTCTTCAGCTCCTCGAGCTCCTCTGTAGAGATCTCCTCGTTGGAGAAGGCTGCCGAGATCAGGGCAGCAAGCAGCTTGCACTTGTTCCAGAGACTGCTCTTGCCCCAGGCCCTTCTGAAGGTGGTCTGTATCTCTCTGTCGCAGAGCGATACGGGAATCTCCATCTCCTTCGCCTTCTGGGCGGCTCCGATTATCTCCTCTCCGGGCTTTGTGCCGGTCTGGAGACCCATTCTCCTCTGGAAGGAGGCCAGAGCGGTATTGGCAAGCAGCAAGAAGCCCTTGCCCTCCTTGAAGATTGTCCTGATGTCGGTATTCTCCCAGCTCTTCTTCTGGGTCTTGGACTTCATCCTTCCATCATCGAGCTCGACGCAGACCCTGTCAGGGCCTTCGGAATCTATGAGGGAGGAGACCTCTTCTACACTGTTCTGGCTTATATGTGCTGTACCAACAAGAATTATCTCCTGCTCTGGCAGGATGAGTCTGTGTACGGTATCGCTTATCGTCTCTATCTGCATACTTGAATAAATATAACGAAACAGCCCTATACAAACAAGCCTAAAGGCGGTTTTTCTCTCTTCTGATTCTCCTATTATCGTCTTTATCTTGAAGAAGATATCTCGTACTGGATTGAAATAAAAAGGTGTGGACTCTATTATGGCGTTATGAGATTTTCAGTAACAAAGAACACATCACTGTTCAGATATCAGTTGGATAGGTCCAAGCTCTTCGAGGGCTCCTGGCCTATCAAGGATGGCGTATCTGTGAACGCCTATCTAGTACGTGGAAGTGAGAAGACAGTTCTCATCGACTATGTAGAGGAGGGTGCCTCCTTCGATGAGGAGCTCAAGGAGATGGGACTTACAGTCGACGACATCGACATCCTTGTCCTCAACCACATGGAGCCTGACCACACAGGAGGACTCAGGGACTTCTTCGCAAGAAGACCGGACATCCCTGTCTACTGCACCAAGGTAGCCTCACTTGAGGTACTGAGCCTCTATGGTAAGAAGGATGCACATGTGATCAAGCCGATGGAGGAGCTCGAGCTGGGTGGTGCTACACTTGTCTTTGTCCCAGCACCCAATGTCCACTGGCCGGATACTATGGTGACCTACTACAAGGAAGAGGGCATCCTCTTCTCCTGCGACGCCTTCGGCTCCTTCGGAGAGACAGAGAGCGTCTACGATACAGAGCTTTCAGAGGCTGAGAAGAAGCTGCTCGAGACCGAGACCGAGCGCTACTATGCAAACATCGTAGCTCCATTCTCATCCTTCGTTCTCAAGGCAATCGACAGCCTCAAGGCCCTCGATATCAAGATGATCTGTCCAAGCCATGGAATCATCTACAAGGGCGATGTTGCCAGGATCGTCAGCTGGTATTCAAGGCTTGCATCCTATGCGCAGGGACCTCAGGAGAAGGAGATCACGCTTCTCCTTTCAAGTATGTACGGCAATACGAAATCAATGGCAGATGCCCTTTCTGAAAGGGCAGAGGCAAGGGGTGTCAAGGTACATGTAGTGAGGATTCCAGACGATGGATTTTCCGTGCTTCTCGAGAAGGCGTGGAGAAGTGCTGCACTTGTAGTTGCAGCTCCGACCTACGAAAGGAACATGTTCCCAGAGGCTGTCTATGCGATGGATCTGCTCTGCAGAAAAGGTGTCAAGGGCAGAAAGAGCATGCACTTCGGTTCAAGCCTCTGGTCCGGTGGCGCTGCTGCCGAGTACAGGGCGCTAGCTGAGAAGATGGGTCTCGATGTCGTCGACGCAATCGACTACAGGGGCGCAGGAAGCGAGGCCGACAGGGAGAAGATCCTTGCTGCATTCGACAAGATTCTCGAAGAACTGAACTGATTTGACATCATCAGGAAAGGAGGGCTCTCTGGAGCCCCCTTTCTGTCTATCTGGACGATGTCGACTTTTCTACAAGCCAGGTGAAGAGAGGAAGCATCTCATCGCTTCTTGCCACCATCGACTCGGGATGGAACTGGACAGTCAGTATGTCCTTTCCTTCAAGTGCCTCTATCGAGCCATCCTCTGTCCAGGCTGTTACCTCAAGCCCCTTTCCCACAGTTTTGACTGTCTGATGGTGGAGACTGTTCACGCCGACTTTCGTCCTTCCCATAAGGCTGTGCAGGGTAGAACCCTCCCTGATTATTATCTCATGAGAGGCCAGGTCATATTGGCTTTCTACAAGGTGGTCTACTTCTGTTTCCTTCCTCAGCCTGTAGTCCTGGTACAGAGTCCCTCCCAAAGCTATGTTGATCAATTGATGACCTCTGCAGATACCAAGTATCGGCTTCTTCTGTCTTTGTGCTTCATAGAAGACATCGAGTTGGAATCTGTCTTCAGAGAGAACGCTCTTCTTGCAGAGCTCTGATCTCTCTTCGTTGTAGAGAGAGGGGTCTATATCGTGACCGCCCATGAAGAGAAGACCATCGACAAGGGAGACAGAACCAGAGATATCCTCTGTTGGAAGAATCAGGATGGGATTGCCGCCCGCTCTTACGATGCTCTGGCAGTATGTATCATTCGCATACTGCCTGTCGCAATGGAATGCGGAATCCGATTCAGGATATGGAAGCAGGGCCGCAACGAGACCGATTACAGGCTTTTTCACCTGACTTCTCCCAGGAAGTGTCTCAGGAAGCCGAGAGTTCTCTCTGCAGATTCTGCTTCGAGCTTCTCGTTGATCGAGTGGACGTCCCAGAGGTTGGGGCCAATGGAGAGAGAGTCCATTCCCTCGATTCGGGAGTTGATGATTCCGCACTCGAGTCCTGCATGGATGCATATGACCTTCGGGTCCTTTCCTCCATAATACTCTCTGTATGCACTCACCAGCTCCTTCTCGAGCGCTGAATCAGGATTCGGAGCCCAGCCCGGATAGTTTCCTGTGATAGCGATCTTGAAGCCGAAAGCTTCTGCTGCTGCAGCGACTGTATATGCAGTTTCCAGCTTCGAGCTCTCGATAAGGGAGCGTGTGGAGTTGACAAGAGAGAACTCCTTCTCATCCAGTCCTACTATTGCCAGGTTGTTGCTGGTCTGGACAACTCCTTCAACAGCGGCCGACATGCTCTGGACCCCACAGGGTGTGAGGTAGAGTGCCTCTATGACATCGTGGCTGCACTTGACCTTGACAGCCTCGGTCGGTCCCTTTCTCTGCTCTGTCAGAGAGATGAGAAGGTCCGGGTCAGTAAGACTGTACTCCTCCTTCAGCTCTCGTTCTGCCTGGACAACTACGCTTCTGAGCGTCTCTGCCTCCTCTCTCCTTACAGCAAAGCTTGCAGAGGCTTCAGAAGGGATTACATTCCTCTTTGTTCCGCCCTTGATATCGATGAGCATGAACTCAGGGGCCCTGTGGAGGATTCTGGCAAGTGCCTTGATCGCATTGAGCCTTCCCTTGTGGATCTCGCCGCCAGAGTGGCCTCCCAGCAGACCGGAGATGGAGAGTGTGAAGAATCTGGACTTTTCGAAGAGAGGTCCTCTGACAGCTCTCTTCTTGCAGTCCACTTCGATTCCTCCTGCACAGCCTGTGTAGATTATTCCCTCCTCCTCGCTGTCGATGTTTATCAGCTTGCGGGCGGATATCTTTTCAGGATCGAGTGCGAAGGCGCCATTCATTCCAGTCTCCTCCGAGATAGTGAACAGGCATTCGATCGGGCCATGCTCCAGACTCCTGTCAGTAATGATGGTCATTGCCATGGCAACTGCGATGCCGTTGTCTGCCCCAAGCGATGTATCTTTTGCCCTTACATATTTTCCATCGTAGACAATTTCGATCGGATCCTTTGAAAAATCGTGCCTGCTCTCCTTTGTCCTGACGCAGACCATATCCATATGGCCCTGAAGGCAGATTGCCGGTACATTCTCACGGCCCTTTGTTGCAGGTGAGTAGAGGAATACATTGCCGACACTATCCGTATCGGAAGCTATATGATTCTCTTTGGCCCATGAGAGGATGTAGTTCCTTATTCCCTCTTCATTTCCCGATTCTCTTGGAATCTGCGAAATTGCATCGAAATTCTTCCAGAGTTCCTTTTCATTCAGATTTTCATACCACATATTGCACTTCCTTTCCTATGAAGCCCTCCTTGAGGACTCCATCTACAAATATCGCCTTTACATTCAGCTTCCTATCCAGGACGACTATATCTGCCCTGTAGAGAGGTCTGAGATATCCTATCTTCTCGAAGCCGTGAAGAGAAGCAGGATTAGAGGTTGCGGTCCTAAGGGCCACATCAAGAGGAATGCCCCATTCCACGAGGTTCCTCACCCCCTGGTCCATGGAGAGGGCAGAGCCTACGAGCAGCGAGTTGTCACTCTTCGAGACGAAGGTGCCATTCCTGAAGACCGATTCTATTCCGTTTATCGTATGGACGCCAGCTTCGAGATGTGCTGGCTTCAGGCTGTCCGTTACCATGACGACTCTCTCTCTTCCCTTGCACTTGAAGAGTACCCTTACTATTTCGGGATCGACATGATGGCCATCTGCAATGAGCTCTGTGAAGATGTCGTCATCTGCAAGAGCAAAGCCGGCAGCGCCAACAGTTCGGTGATGGAAGGAGCTCATCGCATTGAAGATATGCGTCATTCCCCTGAAGCCGAGCCTCTTTGCCTTTTTCATATCCTCGAGTGAGGCATTCGTGTGTCCTGCCATCATGGTCACACCTCTCTCTCTGGCAATAGGAGAGAGCCTTTCGACCCCTTCGAGCTCCGGTGCAATTGTCATCATTCTGACATTGCCATGCTCGGTAAGGCGCCTGAAGATTTCCGTATCCACCTTCTGAAGTCCGTTCCTGTCCTGTCCTCCGACCTTTTCCGGCGAGATGAATGGTCCTTCGTGGTTTATGCCGAGAATCCTGGCTCCCTTCTCGTTTCCCATCGCAGCTGTGATGCACTCTGTGGCTTCAACAAGCCTATCGAGAGGAGAGGTGTAGGTAGTGGGGCAGAAGGAGGTGACTCCGGTTGCTGTGATCTTCCTTGACCACTGGAGAATCGACTCCGGGTCGGCATCCTCTGTGCTGTGGCCGTAGGAGCCATGCGTATGGGTGTCTATGAAGCCCGGTGAGATGAGAAGGCCAGCTGCATCGACCTTTGTATAGCCTTCCTTTCCAGCAAGCTCTTCTGCCTTGCAGACCATTTCGATAGTGCCATCTGAAAAGGCTATGGACATTCCGTCCTCTATCTTCTCGCCATCGAAGAGTGTGGCGTTCTGGATTATATATCCGCTCATGAATCCGATTATATCAGTAGTCTATGGCTTTCATCCACCTTCGAGAACGCAAATGTACTGCACCGACGATCGTTTTGGCCACAGCGTTGAGATGGACAAAGGAGAGAACGATGTAGATCGGAAGTCCAAGAGCTGTTGTGATGAATGCAAGCGGTATGCCGACAAGGAAGACACAGGCAGTTTCTCCGATGAATGAGAAGTTCGTGTCTCCTCCCGCCCTGAATATGCCCACGAAGTAGAGCATGCCGACGCTTATTGCAGGCTGGTAGAGTGCGATTACGAAGAGGGCAAGCATCGTCTCTCTCTTCAGCTCCGGCGAGATGTTGAAGAGCTGGACGAGAAGAGGTGCAGTTGCAGCGATCAGAAGTCCCTGGATGAGACTCATGATGAAATCGAGTCTTACTGTCTGGTCTGCATACCTCTGCGCCTGGCTCTCCTCCCCAGCTCCGATCCTCTGGCTTATCAGTACGGTTGTCGCATGTGAAATTCCCAGTGAGGTTATGAAGAAGACATTTTCGATTGCTTCTGCGATGTTTATTGCAGCAAAAGCCTCAGTTCCAAGTCTGGAATAGGCTATCTTGAAGATGGAGATGCCCAGCACGAAGAATATCTCGTTGAGAAGGATGGGAAGACAGACCCTGAGGTATTCCAGGAAGAAGGAGCAGCTCCAGAGGAAGGCATTTCTGAGTCTTCTTATCCTGTATGGCATCATGAGAAGGTAGGAGAGCAGGACTATTATCGAGACCTCGACAAGGCGTGAAAGGAGGGTTGCAATTGCAGCGCCCCTTACTCCGAGGCGGGGAAATGGCCCGATGCCGAATATGAGCAGATAGTTTCCAACTGCATTCAGAGTCAGTGCGAAAAGGGAGGCGTAGAGGGGGATGCTGGTCCTTCCCACACTCCTGAAGCCTGTCGAGAAGATGTAGGTCAGTGCATAGAGAAAGTAACTTGGTGCTATGATCCTGAGGTAGCTGCACCCCTGTCTTACGACCTCCTCGTCCTTCGAGAAGATGTGCATTATGCTTTCCGGGAAGAGGAAGGAGCCGAGAAACCAGAGCAGTGAAAAGAGCAGACAGCAGGTGAGCCCCAGGCCCATCACCTTCTCCATGCTGTCCTCCTTTCCTCCTCCATAGTATCTGGCAAGGAAGACGGAGGCTCCGCTTGAAACTCCAAAGACACAATAGAAGAGCAGGACATTCATCTGGTTCGCTATGGCGACAGCCGAGATAGAAGTAGCCCCGAGCTGCCCTATCATCAAGGTGTCGAGAAAGGAAAGCGTCGTCGTAAGAAGCTGCTGGAGCATCATCGGAAGTGACAGTACAATCAGATGTTTCCTGAATTCTCTGTTGGTAAGCATTGCAATTTCGATAATCTCATTAAAACTGCAAGTGGACAACCTGCTAGGGGCTTTTCTGATGAGAGTGTGTTGATTATCCTTGTGATGTGGAAAAGAAAATCCTCTGCATAGTGAACCCGAACGCCTCGAAGGGGCATGGAAATAGATATGAACAGAAGATAGAGGAGAGCTTTGCGCTCTACTCCATCGAGGTCGAATTTGCCCATACAGAGTACAGGGACCATGCAATCGAATTGACAATGAAGGGTATAGAGCAGGGCTTCGATACTATCGTTGCCTGTGGTGGCGATGGGACTGTGAACGAGGTCGTCAACGGCATAATGCGCTCAGGAAGACGGGCGAAACTGGGAATCATTCCATTGGGAAGGGGCAATGACTTTGCCTGGAGTGCCAGAATCCCAAAGCGACTGGAAAAGGCTGTCGAGCTCATTGCGAGAGGAGAGAGCCGCTTCTGCGATATTGGCCTTCTGAAGGGTGGAGCCTTTCCAGAGGGAAGGTACTTTGCCAATGGAGCAGGCCTTGGCTTCGAGGCTCTGATAAACAGCCGTGCCTCCTCCTTCAGGCACATCAATGGAATGCCAAGCTACTTCCTGGCACTCCTCGAGAATCTGATAGTCCTTCCGAAGCCCTATGAGCTCTCTCTCGATATCGATGGAAGAGAGGTGAATGTAACAAGCCAGCAGCTCTCGCTCTCTGGTGGAAGGAGGATGGGCTCAGCCTTCATCCTGGGGCCGAGAGCAGAGCTCTGCGATGGATTTCTCGACCTGAGCTACGCCAACAGAAGAGTTCGCCACCTGGAGCTTCTTGGCCTGATATTCGCATTTCTGAGAGGCAGACAGCTCGAGCTTGAGCTGATGGAATACACCAGGTGCCGCAATGTCACGATAAGGTCGAACAACATAGGCATGGCAGTACAGGCGGATGGCGAGGAGATAGGGGACGCTGTCGAATGTCTGAGTGTTGAGATAATCCCTGCCGCAATCGAGCTGTTCTATACAACAATTGTATAGTTCTGAAATTATCCCAACTGACGCCAAAAATGGACATAATTATTTTCATGGCAAGAAAATAATACCCATCAACTTTCAGTTGACTTCTTATGTTTTAGGTATTATTCTTTATAATGCACTAATATGCGTTTAATAGGAGTTTTCCTTGGTAAAAGATTTAGTTCCTTGCGTACATTTTTATGATCAGGACTTTGTTGATATGTATGATCGCACCTGGGTCTG
>LVBC01000036.1 GCA_001604265.1 Spirochaetales bacterium Spiro_01 | reverse complement strand
GAGTAGATGCCTGCAGGGCCTCCGGTAGCAAGGACAAGCGTCTCGCAGAAAAGGACCATCAGGCGAGAGGTCTTTCTCTCCAGCAGCAGAAGGCCCTTGACCTTCTTTCCATCTGAAAGAATCCTGATGGCCTGAAAGCCATCGAGGATCTCGACTCCCGCCTCATTGGCACTCTTCTCGAGCATCTCTGTCATCATGCGAGAGGTATATGGTCCCACGCTGGTCGCTCTTCTGTGCGGATCGTGGTCGGTCTTGTAGCCGATGAACTCACCGTAGCGGTTGCGTGGGAATGGAACGCCCATTGCGCTGAGGCGCAGGAAAGATGGAGTGGACATGCTGGCCTCGCACAGTGCGATATCTCCATCCACGCATCTGCCCTTGAAGAGGTCCTCTGCAAGGGCTCTCACGGAGTCCGGATCGTCTCCTGCGAGCGAGAGCTTGTAGTAGGTCTGCTTGTCAGAACCTGTATTCCTGCTGGTACCGGCCTTCACCGCCTCCGTTACAAGCAGAAGGTCTCTTGCACCACCCCGCTTGAGAAGGTCTGCAGCGTTGAAGCCTGCAGCTCCCGATCCAAGGACCACTATCTGGCATTCGAAGGCACTGAGACCGGCAAAATTCTCTCTTTCTCTCATCTTTACAATCTCTTGATGTGGAATCCACCATCAACATCTATATAGTTTCCGGTGGTATAGAGGAAGTGGTCGTCTGCAAAGGCAGAGACAGCACCTGCAATATCCTCTGGGTAGCCCCAGCGTGCAATCGGGAAGAGGCCATCCTCGATCAGCTTGTCATACTTTGCAGTGACGACACTGGTCATGTCCGTTGCAATGACACCCGGCCTTATCTCATGCACAAGGATTCCATCCCCTGCAAGGCGGTCTGCATAGAGGGTCGTCAGCATGGAGACTCCTGCCTTGGAGACGCAGTACTCACCGCGACTTGTTGAGGAGACCTCAGCAGAGCAGGAGGAGATGTTGATTATCGTTCCTCTCTTCTTTCCGACAACCTCCTGCTTCAGCATCTGCCTGGCAACAGCCTGGGTCAGGAACATGTTCCCCTTCGTATTTATGCCGATAACCCGGTCAAAGCTCTCCTCGCTCATCTCGAGCAGGTCGGCCCTGAGCTTAGGAGCGACGCCCGCGTTGTTGACAAGTACATCGATCCTTCCAAAGGCCTCTACTGTCTCCTTGACGATCCTCAGCCTGTCATCATGGTCTGCGATGTTGGCCTTGATATATACCCACTCGGTACCATCGGCTGTGAGGATATCGAGATTGGCCTGGTTCTTCTCCTGGTCTCCCGTTGCAACGACAGCAACCCTGAAGCCATCCTGGCCAAGTCTTCTTGCGATTCCAAAGCCGATTCCTCGGCTTGCTCCTGTAACAAGTGCAACCTTCTTCATCTATCAACCCCTGAAATTTGCCGGTAGGCTCTTCTTCTCATCCATGAACTCTCTATAGAAGGGCATGAATGTACTGCTGTCCCTGATGACACAACCTGTAGGCTTGTGTGCGCGGATCAGATCTCCGCACTTTCCACAGGTGAGGCAGACCCTCTTCGGGTCTATTCTTCCATTCTTGACGATCTCGTTGGCAAAGTCCGGATCTGCAAAGGACATTCTTCCAAAGAGAAGACCATCGCAGAGACCCTGCTCCACTGCTCCAGCTGCGTAGAGATCCGAGAACTCCCTTAGGTAGGTAGGAGCCGAGCCGTAGATTATCATCTCAGGGCAGGCGGCCTTCACCTCTCCGATTCCGTGGATCATTCTGGAAAGCCCCTCGAAGGGGTGCTCATCAGGTGGATACTTTCCTGCATCGAATGGACGGGTCACATGGGTCGTCGCATATGGATTTCCCATCGTGATATCTATGAAGCCGATACCGAGCTCGTCGTGCAGCTCCCTTACAAGTCTCTTAGGTTCTGTAAGATCCATGGAGCCATCCGGAGCCTGACCAAAGCCCCTGCACTCTGCTGGGTATCCATCGTAAATTCCGATTCTTGCAGTCACCAGGAACTTATCGTCCTCATACTGCTTGGCAGCTCTGATGGAGTTCTTCAGCAGCTTCGATCTGTTCTCGTAACAACCACCGTACTCACCCGGTCTGTCGTAGGCAGCAATGACCTCCTGGAAGAGGTATCCATGGCAGGATTTGATATCAACAGCATCGAATCCGGCCATCTTTGCGAGCCTTGCAGAATCTCCGAAGCTCTCCTCCATCCTCTTAAGATAGTCATCTGAAACGATGCAGGAATCGTCTGCAGGGCGGAAGGACTCAAGCCAGCTGTTTCGCTGTGCAATCATGGGAGCTGGCCTGTTTCCTGGGTTGGAATACCTTCCGGAGTGGTTGGACTGCATGACAAGGAAGGGCTCGAAGCCATTGGCCTTGAGACCAGCTTCTTTTACTCTCTCGTTCATCCTCTTGAAGTCATCCAGAGTGTGCTCATTCATTAAAAGCTGGGTCTTTGAGGACCTGCCCTCCTCTGCAAGGGAGATGGCCTCGTACCAGATTATTCCAGAGCCTCCGATAGCCTCGTTGGTGTAGCGCCTTTCTGTATAGTTGGAAGGTCTTCCATCCTCGGTTGAATCGGCACCCTCCATCGGAGCTATGCCGACTCTGTTCGGGATTGTGAAGGATCCCAGCTTCAGGCTCTGGGCCAGAGCTTTGGTATCCTTTGCAAAAGGAAGCTCTACTCCCAGCTCCTGGCACTTTGCCTTTACATCCTCAAGCGTCCTGTAGTGGAATTTCTCGTGTTTCATCTCTTCAATCTACCTCTCTGGTCCAATCGTTTCCATCAAGCGAACAAGAACTGTCACCTGCAAACACAAGTCAGCACGTATCAGCCTCCGAGATAGGCCTTTCTGACCTCGTCCGAACTCAGAAGCTCTTCGCCGGTACCTGTAAGCTTGATCTTTCCATTCTCGAGTACATATGCATAGTCGCATATGGAGAGAGCCTTCTTCGCATTCTGCTCGACCAGCAGAACTGTGATTCCAGACTCCTTGATCTTCTTGATAAGGGAGTAGATCTGGTTGACGATTATAGGAGCAAGACCCATCGAAGGCTCATCGAGCAGAAGAATCTTAGGTCTGCTCATAAGGCCTCTTGCAACTGCCAGCATCTGCTGCTCACCACCGGAGAGAGTTCCTGCGAACTGGTTCTTTCTCTCTCTCAGGATAGGGAACATCTCATACTGCTTCTCAAGGTCCTCCTGGATCATCTTCTTGTCAGAGAGATATGCTCCGACAAGAAGGTTGTCCTCGATGGTGAGACCAGAGAAGGTCTTCCTTCCCTCTGGAACGTGGACAATACCCTTCTTGACTATCTTGAAGGCTTTGTTCGGAATTGGCTCTCCTTCAAAGGTAATCGTTCCACCGACAGGCTTTACAAGGCCACTGATCGACTTGAGAAGAGTGGACTTGCCGGCACCGTTTGCGCCGATGATAGAGCATATCTCATTCTTCCTGACCTCGATGGAGACGTTCTTCAGGGCTTCGATATGTCCATAGTTTACTGAAAGGTCCTCGACCTTCAACATTGCTTCACTCATTCTTCAGCTCCTAGGTAGGCTTCGATTACTGCCTGATTGTGCTGTACCTCGTCTGCGGTACCGACAGCGATGGTCTCTCCGAAGTTCTGTACATGGATGAGATCGGAGATCGACATTACCAGGTCGAGCCTGTGCTCGATGAGAAGTATTGCGAAGCCGAACTGCTTCGAAATCCTCCTTATAAGCTCTGTGAGTTCACCTACCTCGGTCGGTGTGAGACCTGCAGCAGGCTCATCGAGAAGGAGTACCTTTGGTCTGCACATCAGAGCTCTGGCAATCTCTACCTTTCTCTGGTTTCCATAGGAAAGATTCTCTGGTCTCTCGTGCTTCATGTCGGCCATTCCTACGACCTCGAGAAGCTCGTTTGCAAGTTCCCTTCCCCTCTTCTCTTCAGCAAAGCGCTTTGGAGTTGGAAGAAGTCCTCCGAGGATCGAGTACTTGCTCTGTGGGTCGAAGGCACACAGGACGTTCTCCTCGATTGTGAGGCCCTTGAAGACTCTTATGTTCTGGAAGGTCCTTCCCATGCCGAGCCTTGTGATCTTGTACTGGGGAAGCTTTGTAATATCCTTTCCCTCTAGAAATACGCTGCCCTCATCGGCCTGGTAGACGCCGGATATTGTATTGAATATGGTGGTCTTTCCTGCGCCATTAGGTCCAATGATTCCATGTATCTCTCCTGGATTTGCTTCGAGAGAGAAGTCAATGATGGCCTTTACACCACCGAAATTCTTGCTTATGTGCTTTATTTCCAGTAATGCCATATTATTTCTCCTTTCTCTTTGCAAAGCGATCCAGAGCACGCTTCATATTCCTAGGAGTGAGCTCCCAGGTTCCGAAGATGCCATTCGGCTTGAAGTTCAGGATGATCAGAACAAGTATTGCATATACGATGTAGCGGTACTTGTTAAGTGACTGCATGTACTGTGGGAGGAAGGTCAGGAAGGCACCACCGAAGATGGAACCGGTAAGGCTGTTGACTCCTCCGAAGAAGACCATGATTACCCAGTCGGCGGATTTCTTCCAACCGAAATCGGTCGGTCCTACATATCCGACGTAGAAGGCGTAGAGACAACCTGCGAAGGCGGTCATTCCACAGGAGAGCAGGAATGCAATCATCTTGACCTTGCCAGCGTTGATGCCCATGGCCTTTGCTGCAAGCTCATCGCTCTTTACAGCGATGCACTGCCTGCCATACTTGCTGTTCTTGAACATTGCAGTGAGGGCAATTGCAATTATTGCCGCAACTACAGTGAACCAGACGTTGACTCTTCTTGGAACACCTATGAGACCTGAGGCACCACCAGTGAACTGGCTGAGCTTGAGGATCAGCTGTGCAATGGACTCACCGAAACCGAGGGTCACAAGAGAGATGTAGTCTCTTCTGAGCCTGACAACAGGGAAACCGATCACATAGCCGATACCTACTGCACAGGTTATTGCCAGCAGGAAGGCCAGATACATATTGAGGCCAAGCTTCAGGACGAGAAGACCTGAAATATATGCGCCGATTGCCATGAAGGCAGCCGAGCCGAGCGAGAACATACCGGTAAGACCGGTAAGGATGTAGATACCACAGACGGAAACGAGTGTGATGCAGACCTGGGTAAGTACGTAAAGGAACAATCTCATGCTCTACCCCCTTATGCCTTTTCCTGGACGTTGCTTCCAGCAATGCCCTGTGGTCTGAAGAGAAGGAAGACAAGCATGACCGCAAAGGATGCGATCGTTGCCCAACCAGAACCCATCGTACTGAGGAATATGGCCTCCATGATACCAAGCAGCATTGCGCCGATGACTGCACCGGTAAGGGATCCGAGTCCACCGATTACGGAGGCGATGAAGCCCTTTACAACAAGGGAGCCCAAGGTGGAAGTAAGCGTGTACTTGATACCCAGGAAGCAGCCTGCGATACCGCCGAAGAGGCCAGAGATGATGAAGACAGCCTGGATGACCAGGGTGGCATTGATGCCCATCAACTGGGCAGTGTCCCTATCGAAGGAGACAGCTCTGATCGCTCTGCCGATCCTTGTCTTCTGGATTATCAGTGCGAGAGCTATGAGAGCAGCCGCACTGATCACGAGCATGATTATGTTCTCCTTCGATACAACTGCTCCGAGCATGTCTACCGATGCGACCTTGAAGAAGTTCGGATAGACATAGAAGTTGGTTCCGGCCTTCAGAGTGACAAGACCTTCGTAGAGAGTACCCAGCGTGATAGAGGAGACGAAGAAATATGTTGCTGGAGAATGGTTCTTCAGAAGTCTTCTGAAGCCGATGAATTCACCGAATATACTGATTATTGCGCCTGCAAATGCAGAACAGAGGAGGGTCGGAAGAAGTCCGAGACCCTTGGATGCGACCAGGAAGTATGCCGTGAAGGCAGAGGCCGTCATCGTTGCACCGTATGAGAAGTTGGAGAACTTCAGGATATTGAATACAAGGGCAAAGCCAATGGCTATGAGTGCATAAACTGTACCAGTGGAGATGCCGTTGAAGAGAATCTGTAGTGACATATCGAGACCTTTACGAATAGTAGCCGGGATCTCTCCCGGCCACCTTGAAATTCTAGTCGATTACTTGACTGGGTACTTCTGGAGCATGACAGGCTTGGTTCCGTCATACTTGTACATGAACATTGGGGTTCCGAGAACTGGCATGTGGGTGGCTGGATCCATCTTGATGGTACCGGTAAGACCGACATACTCAGCGGTAGCGAGTGCCTTTGCGACATCCTCACCCTTGGTTCCGACCTCTGCCAAGACCTTTGCAGCCATCTGCATTGAATCGTAGCCGAGGAAGTACTTGTTAGGAGCACCTACGTCCTTGCATCTTTCAGCGATTGCCTTTGCGGTAGCAGCTTCGTATACGTCGATGTTGTTGATGTAGTATACGTTGGAACAGTCAGCACCGACCTGGGTGTTGAATGCTGGAGCACCGTCGAGACCTGTGATGATTGCACCCTTATAGCCAAGCTCGTCACATGCCTTCTTGATCAGTACGAGTGGAGCTGTGTAGTTAGGGCAGTAGATAGCATCGACACCAGCCTTTACAATTGGAGCAATGAGAGTCTTGATGTCGGTCTCACTTGCGTTGTAACCGATGATATTCTTGTCCTCGAGCTTTGCGCCACCCTTTCTGGCTGTTGTTACGAATGGATCGAGAAGAGCTACAGAGTAGGAGTTATCCATGTTGTAGAAGACACCGAAGGTCTTTGCACCATTCTGGAGAGCGAACTCTGCCATGATCTGGCCCTGTACAACTGTAGATGGCTGAGCACAGAAGAGGTAGTCATAGAGCTTGCCGTTGTTGTCGGTGTAACATGTTGGGTCTACAGCGAAGGTGATCATAGGAACACCATAGGATGCTGTTGTAGCCTTGAGACCGGATACGATATTTGCAATAGGTGGTCCGAAGAGGAAGTCGACCTGGTCGACTGTGACTGCTCTAATGTAGGCAGCAATAGCTGTATCTACGTTAGCTGCAGTATCGTACTCGATGTACTTGATCTGCTTGCCTGCAACACCGCCAGCTGCGTTGATGTCTGCAATTGCATCCTCAACACCCTTCTGTACGGACTTGCCAAGGGTAGCTGTTGCACCTGTTGTATCCTGAAGGATACCGACTGTAATGGTGCCGGAACCACCTGCTTCGCTTGCGCCCTGTGCAAATACTGCAGTCATGAGAGCAAATACCATTAAAATAGCGAGAAGTTTTTTCATCTCTGCCTCCTTTTTTACTATGCATTTCTGAGCATTGATGCTCTAGATTTTACCACGTATTCACCTACGGTACTGAAATGATTAAAGGATTTGGACATTCTCGTTCCTGAAAGTGCTATTTCAGTTCGTTGTTCATCTCCTGGGCCCAATGGTCCACGACAATCTGCGGCGAGTAGCAGAACATCATCAGGAGCCTCTCCGTTCCAAGATTCCTGAAGCCATGCCTTCTGCCGGAATCGATGAAGATATAGTCTCCTCTGTTCATGCGTCTTGTCTCTCCATCGACCGTTATCTCCCCCTCTCCTTCAAGGATTGTGTAGGATTCGACCGTCTCGTGATCATGTTCCGGTATATATCCATCGGGGAATATCTCTACAAAGCCCTGGCAGAAGTGCGACCCCTTGATTGCACCATTCTGTCCTATCATGACCCTTGTCCTGCGACCTGTCGGGAACTCCATGTAGTCGATTTCGTTGAAATTCTTTATATCCAGCATCGTCTTGGGCTATCGATTCCTTTAAGAACCACTCCTCTGATAAAGGACTTCCTTGTTTGGGAACGTTCCCAAACAAAGGTAAAAAAATAATTTTTCTC
>LVBC01000035.1 GCA_001604265.1 Spirochaetales bacterium Spiro_01 | reverse complement strand
TATCCATCCATGAGGGCCTTTCCGACTATCTCTTCGCTGCCTGGATATGTTTACGCCGTATCAATATAGTTGACTCCGCTGTCGATAGCGTGCCTGACCATTTTTATGGCTACTTTTTCATCAGCAGGAAACCTCATGCATCCAAGTCCAAAACGGGATACCCTAATTCCTGTTTTTCCAAAATCAACATACTCCATAATTTATGCCCCCACATCATGTTAACGTGTCATTTTGTTTATAGTATACACTTTCGCAATAAAAACGTAACTATGGTGACGGGGCGGCAAATTCTCCGTGACTCGAAGCAATGCAAATTCTCCGTCGCATATATGCGACAATTTCAGTTATAATTTATAATGGATAGTAAGACATATCGGTTTTATATTTTTTATGAAAATCAACAGCTATAATTTTATAGGGAGGGATGCTCATGATCGAAGCTTTTCGCTTATCCGGCATGTTGGCAGGGATCCTGATGACTTTAGCCGGGTTCACGGGGTTTTTCGGCCCCAGCCTCAGGAAGAAGATAAAGGGGCCGCTTGTCTTCACTGTCCACCGCTGGTGCGGTCTCGGTGCTGTAGCATGCGGACTGACGCATGGGCTGATCTACATGCTCTATCTTGGTTAGGGCTGATAAAGGGGGAATTATGATGCGTAAGTTCGCAAAGCTGCTTTTGACATTGATGTCGGCCATAATCATCTGCACGCCTCTATATGCACACCCCGCGGAAATGGTCGAACTGAAGTGGAATGAGGCTGTCTCTGTACTGGATGTATCGATCCTCCATCCGGTCAAAAACACTGCTAATCACTATATAAGCAAGATCGTGGTCTCTGTCGATGGAAAGGCCATAGAGGAAAAGACCCTAAAATCCCAAAGCGACTCCAGGACAGAACATGTACAATTTGAGATCAAAGATATGAAAAAGGGATCAAAGATAGAGGTGGAGGCAACCTGCAACGTCTTTGGAAAACTTAAAGAGAGCGTGGTGCTCTAGCCACGAAGCATTAATAAAAAAGGCAAAGGGGCCGCCTGACCAGGCGGCTCCTTTGCTGTGGATTTATTGATGCTCTTATTTTACGTTAACGGTGAACATTTCTCCGGGACGGCCTATGCAGACGACATAACTGCCTTCAGGCGCATAGATTTCACCCTCGTCTGTGATGCTGTCAAAGAGCGCCAGGCCCTCGGCTTCTTCAGCCAGAACCATTATCCTGCCCTTTTCGGGTTTTTCAAATGAAAGTATGGAACCTGAACCTGTCCTGTACCATTCATTATATCCCTTTTCACCTATCATCACCGCGTTTTGCCCGCTCCTTAGGACCCTCGTTTTCCCGGCATCGGAAAAAAGGAATATCCCGGATCTGATCCACAGGATCCCGTCGTTTTCGTACATCTCAAGCTCGAACTGATCCCGGAACAGAGGCGCGGCATATGTGGCACTGTGTTCATCCTCAACCCTCAAAGGACTCATAAATGTAAGGTATCCCGGGAGCTCTCTGTACGTATCTGAAGATAATATGGCGGTCTCTCTGTACAGCTGGATCGATGGCGTCATATTCCTGATAAGCCAGACTTTGCTTTTAATATCCGCAATAAGCTTCTTTGAGTTTTTCTCTTCGGGTACTTTCTGGAACATCAGATTGTCTATCCCGTAAAAGGGATCTTTCTCTGCAATAAAGCAGGGCATATTCCCATTCTTTATAAAATAGCCCCGCAGATCTTTTTCAAAGGAGCTGAAAGAACCTCCGTTGTATACAAAGGACATCAGTACAGGTCCGCCATCCCCGGCAGGCACTTTATCCCCTTCAGGCATCAGCCGTATTATGTCCATTTTTTTTCTCTCTTTGTCAAACCTGATCCTTACGAAGGATCCGCCGTTTGCGTAGATGCCTTCGAAGGCAGCAAGGTCAGCAGGGATGATCTTTGGATCAGCGGGCTTTTCCTTTTTCCTTTCGGAAGGAACCGGAAGCCCTTTGTCCTTCATAAGCGCATTCAGCATGGCTCTTGTGACGGCTTCCCCGTTCATCCTTCCCGATATGCTTGCTGCAACGACAAGCCTCTTTTCAGGTATTACCTGCAGGCCGGTCGAGTACGCGCCAGTACCCCCGCCTTTTGAATATACCCTCATGCCGTTTGCCTCGTATGCCGGAAGAGAAGAGTAGTCCCAGCCGAACGAGTCCATTATGACCGGACCCCGCATCCCTGCTGAAAAGGGAGTCGGCTGACTTTTAAGTATCTCTTCGACCGAACTCTGCGATAGTATTTTTTTGCCTCCCGGGCAGAAGCTGTCAGCAAACCTGCAAAGATCTTCTGCGGTTGATGAAAGGCCTCCCGCGGCGTGCACCAGGATCACTTCGGGAGGATACTTCTTTCCGGTCTCGGGATCATAAAAATGCGATATGTTCCCTCCCGTTTCCCCTATGCTTGCATCCGTATCCTTCATGCCAAGTGGCCTGAAGACTCTCTCTCTGAGGAAATCAATAAATTTCTCCCCCGATACCCTTTCGACTATCATCTCTGCCAGGGTGAATCCGTCATTGCAGTAGATCCCGACGGCGCCAGGGTCATGCTTCAGGTTCGATCCCTTCATTCTCTGAAGAAACTCCTTGTGGGGGTCCCCTTCCGGCTCATATCCAAAGAGGAAAGTCGAACCCGGCAGCCCTGAAGAGTGATTGAAAAGCATCCTTACGGTGATGTCCCTGTATCTCTGATCCTTCATCTCAAATTCGGGTATGTATTTCACGACAGGTTCGTCGAGGGAGACTTTGCCGTCGTCTGCCAGAAGAAGGATCGCTGTTGCAACGAACATCTTGCTCGTTGAGCCTATATTGAACCTGGTCGATCTGTCTACACTTTTGCCGGTCTTCCTCTCGGCGGCTCCGAAGCCTTCCGAATATACTATTTTGCCTCCGTCCATTACCGCAACAGTTGCGGAACTGCCTTTCCCTGATGTTATAACGTTCCAGACTGCTTCGCGCGCGGCCTCCTTTGTGTTCCTGTAGGAAGCCGCCGCCTCAGCAAATGACCCTGCGGCTGCGATCAGAAGGCAAAAAACAAGTACATTGACAATGGCCTTTTTAAATTTTGACATCTTACCCTCTCCCCGGAGAAAAAATATGAGATATTGTCCGCCATAATTTGTTTTTTCAGATTTTATGCGGGATCTCTTTGATTTATACATCAATTTAGTTAATTGGCAAGCATCAGATAATTAAATTTTAATATTTTTTCGTTTAAATTTTATCACTTCTTGCTTCTCATTCTTTACTGATTTGATATGATAGCCCGTGTACTATAGATCAACTATGCAATTGCCTGACTATCTGTATTTAGTATGCTGAAGCCAGAACACAGGAGGGATTTTTTGTGTTGGAGATCAAACAGGTTCTAATTATTATAGCAGCGGCTCTCGTAAGCATTGCCATTTTATTTCCCTCTGCATCCTCTGCGTGTACCTCGATATGTCTTATTGCAGACGACGGAACCGCCGTATGCGGAAGGACAATGGAATGGGGTACATTCGACTTAAATTCCAGGGTCGCTATAGTACCCCGCGGACATGAATTTTCTTCAGAGACGCCTGACGGCAAAAAGGGGCTCACTTGGAAGACCCGTTACGGGGCTGTGGCGCTGGACATGATAGGGAAGGACTGCTTTGCGGACGGACTGAATGAAAAGGGGCTTGCCGTAAACTATCTTTATCTCCCGGGAATTTCTGAGTATCAGTCCTATGACCCGTCCAAAGCAGAGATATCCATGGGACCCGCACTTATGGCGACCTATGTCCTGACACAGTTCGCCACATCCGATGAAGTAAAAAAGGGTATGGGCAGAGTCCGTGTTGTTGCGATCCCTGAGCCTGCCCTCGGCGGCGCGCCAGCCCCTATGCACCTCATGGTGACAGACAAAAGCGGAAAGGTAATAGTCATAGAATATCTTGAAGGTGAACTGAAGATCCGCGACAACCCTGTGAGAGTACTCACAAATGCTCCCAGCTTCGACTGGCACCTGACCAATCTGAGCAACTACGTAAATCTTTCAGTGGTCCCCTATCCTCCAAAAAAAATAGGAGACCTGACCGTTGAGCCCTCGGGAGGAGGCAGCGGACTCCTTGGCATTCCGGGAGACATAACCCCCCCTTCACGTTTTGTAAGGGCTGTTGCCCAGACGATGCTCGCGCGAAAAACACCGGACGGGCCTGAAACTATATATGAGATATTCCGTATTATGGACAACTTCAACCATCCCCTCTCTACAGGTGAAGGAACTGTTACAGAACTTCAGAAACAGGACGGGATGCGCAGCTCCACTATCTGGACAAGCGCTATAGACACAGGAAGCCTGGTCTACTATTATCATACTCAGCACAACAGGAAGGTCAGGATGATAGACCTGAAAAGGATAGACTTTACACAGTCAAAAGCAGGCATAAGGCATCTGCCGCTTGACCGGGTGAAGGAGCAGGAGATAGAGGACGTCACGCCATAGTCCACAACGGAGGCAGTATTGCACATGTCGACATCAGAGGAGTTCATGTTCTACCTGGCAGATCAGCTGAGTGGCGCAGGCGAGATAACTTACAGGAAGATGTTTGGTGAGTATGTACTCTATTGCGACTCGAAGGTCATCGGCCTCGTCTGTGATGGTCAGTTTTTTCTTAAAAAAACAGATGCCGGACGTAAATTACTTAAAGAAGTGTGTGAAGCGCCGGCATACGCGGGCGCAAAACCCTCATTTCTGATAACATCGACTGACGACAGGGAGCATATGATAAAACTTGTCAGAGCGACCTGGAGTGAACTGCCCTTCCCAAAACCTAAAAAATACAAAAAAGAGCCGGCGGATCCTGAGTACGTATGCTACTGTTCAAAGGTGACGGAAAAAATGATAGCCGAAGCCGTAAGAGACGGAGCAGACTCTCCCGAAAAGGTGATCACGGTTACCGGAGCAATGAGAAACCCGGACTGTAAAGTCAAAAACCCTAAGGGTTCCTGATGTTACGAGGACATAGTCCGGGTGTTCGGGAAACACTTTGAAAAATACAGAAACCACAATAAAGCAGGAAAAAAGGAGTGATCCTGATGAGAGTAATAGCACTGAACGGAAGTCCCCGCAAGGATGGAAACACAGCTGCCGCGCTGAAGATAATGGCGGAGGAACTGGAAAAGGAGGGGATAGCTGTCGAAACTGTAAATATCGGACATCTGACGATCCAGGGCTGCACAGCATGCGGCTATTGCGCAACTTCAGAAAACAACGAATGTGTTTTTAAAGATGACCCTGTCAACGAGACGGCCGCAAAGATACGCGAAGCGGACGGATTTATAATTGCCTCCCCCACCTATTACGCTGGGATAGCGGGTACCATGAAATCATTCCTCGACAGGCTCTTCTATTCAAGTTCCAGGCACTTTAAGTACAAGACCGCAGCCGCTGTGACGGCCGTAAGGCGAACGGGCGGGACAGATACGCTGCACCAGCTGAAAAATTACCTTGATCTGGCGCAGACCGTGACTCCTCCGT
>LVBC01000034.1 GCA_001604265.1 Spirochaetales bacterium Spiro_01 | reverse complement strand
CATCGGCTCCTCGATGGAGACGTCGAGACCAGCTGCGTAGACCTTGCCACTGTGAAGTGCAATTGCAAGATCCTCCTCATTGACAAGGCCACCTCTTGCGTTGTTGATTATGATGACACCATCCTTCATCTTCGCGATCGAGGAGCTGTTGATCATTCCACGGTTGGACTCGAAGAGAGGACAGTGGAGAACGATGGCATCCGATCTGCTGTAGAGCTCATCCAGCGAAGAGAAGTGGCAGTGCTCGTTCTCTGCTTCCTCGATTCTGAATCTGTCCGAGTAGAGTACATCCATGCCCAGAGCCTGGGCTGTTCTGGCAGTCCTTCTTCCGATGTCTCCCAGCCCGACTATTCCCATGGTCTTGCCAGCAAGCTCGAGTATGGGCCTGTCCCAGAGCATCATCTTTCCACTTCTCGCCCACTCTCCACTCTTCACAAGAGAGGAGTGGTGTCCCACCTGTGTGCAGATTTCAAGCAGAAGCGATATTGCATACTGCGATACCATGCTGCCACTGTACTTCGGTACATTCGTGACTGTGATTCCATGTGCCCTGCAGTAGTCGAGATCGACAGCATCGTAGCCTGTAGAGAGTACTCCGAAGTACTTGAGTTTCCTGGCAGATGGAAGAATCTCCTTTGCATACTCCATGCTGGCGATTACTGCATCTGCATCCTTCACCCACTCTGCTACCCTATCTCTTTCTGTTACAGGATGGAGAGTGAAATCCTCGAAGCCCTCTGTAAGGATATTCCAGTCGAGATCGCCGGGATTCACGAAGTCCATTCCAAGTCCAACTATCTTCATCTTGTTCTCCATAATTGAAAGGGGCTATGTCATCGCATAGCCCCGAAATCGTTCTTCTGTCAGTCTTCCGTTCCTCCGGCCTTCTTCAGCTTCATGTTGTTCCTTACGGAGATAACAATGAAGAGAATGCCGACGGCGTAGAAGAAGCAGGCGATCGGGCTGACCAGGCCTGATAGGGAACCATTCTCAGTGACCATCAGACAGCGCCTCAGGTTGATCTCAGTATTGGAGCCGAGGATGTAGCCGATGACCATTGGTCCGATCGGATAGCGGTGCGTGACCATCGCATAGCCCATTATGCCGAAGATCATGAGCCAGATGACATCGAAGGTCCTGTTGGAGTTGGCAAAGGCGCCTACGCCACAGAGCATTATGATCGTCGGGATCAGGATGTACTCTCTGATCGTGAGTATCTTCGTGAAGATCCTTATGCCGAAGTACTCGAAGAGGACCATGAATGTGACTGCGAAGACGATACCTGCGAAGCAGACGTATACGAGCTCCGGACTCGAATCGAAGAGAAGCGGACCGGGGTTGATTCCGTGGATCTGCAGAGCAGAGAGGAGGAATGCGGTTCCGAGGTCTCCAGGGATACCGAGTGTGAGCAGTGGGATGATCGCACCGCAGACAGTTGCATTGTTCGCAGTCTCGGAGGCGACGATACCATCCATGATACCGGTTCCGAACTTCTCAGGGTGCTTTGAGCTGTTCTTTGCAGTCGAGTAGGCGATGAGGTTGCTCGTACCTGCGCCGACACCTGGAAGGATACCGATGAAGATACCGATGAAGGCAGAACGGAACATGTTGACTATCTGGCCGCAGAACTCCAGGAATGTGAAGCCAAAGCCCTTCATGTGGGCGCTTCTGAAGTCCTCGGACTTTACGTCATGAGGATTCTTGATAGACTTCATGACAGTCGAGATTGCAAAGGCACCTGTGAGGATTGCGACCTGGTTGAAGCCACCTGTCATTGCCATCGTTCCGAATGTGAAGCGAGGGGTATAATCGATTGGAGCCATACCGACAGTTGCAAGCAGGATGCCGAGACAGCCGGCTATGAGACCTCTGATCAGGGACTTGCCGGAGAGGGATGCCATCATGGTCAGCGAGAAGACCGAGATGGAGAAGTACTCTACGGACCTGAAGTGGAGTGCGACAGTTGCCATTGGCCTCGAGATGAAGATAAGGGCGAACATGCCGATGATAGTACCCATTGCAGAGTAGAAGATACCGATTCCCAGTGCTCTTCCAGCCTGACCGTTCATTGCCATCGGGTGACCATCGAAGCAGGTCGACATGGCAGCAGAGGTGCCAGGGATATTCAGAAGGATCGCACTTATGAGGCCACCGGATACACCACCTATGAAGATGCCCATGATCATGGCGATGCCATTTACGGAGGAGAGAACGAATGTCAGTGGAAGACAGAGACATACGGCCATTGCGGTATTGAGGCCTGGCAGTGCGCCGAAGACGATACCGAGCAGAACACCACTTGCGATGAGAAGGATGCTGGTAGGATTGAGAAGGGACAATACACCTTGAACGAAATAAGCCATTTTTTTCTATCCCCCCCTTACCTTAGAATCCTTAATGGAATGTATTTGCAGAGTCCCATTGGAAGCATCAGGAAGAACTTCTGACGGAACAGGATGTATACGAATGTAGGAATGACCAGTGAAAGAATTATGATGACCGGCCAGTTTCTCTTCTTCTCTCTCATTGTCAGCAGGAACATGCTGACGAACATGAAGATGATGCTGTCGAAGAGGAAGCCAAGCTCCTCCATGAGGAGAGCGTAGATGAAGGCCCAGAC
>LVBC01000033.1 GCA_001604265.1 Spirochaetales bacterium Spiro_01 | reverse complement strand
AGCCGATACCGAGCCAGCCTGCCTTCTCAAGCCTCTCGAGAAAGACCCTGATACTCTCATCGTCTATCTCCAGACTCCTGCCTGTGTTCCTTATCCTGCCCTCCCTGTAGAGCTTCTCGAGACCGTAGCAGGTCGCGACCTGCTTGTCGAAGATGATGCCGGCATCGCTTTCAAGCGGGAATGGGCACTCTACATCCTCCGGAAGGTGGAAGATAACAAATGCGCCGTAGAGGAAGGAGTGCTTTGGAATCACGAAGGCCTGGTACATCCTGACTATCTCCTCGAAGGTCTCCTTCGAGAATGGGGCCTGGACGAACTCAAGGTCGTTCCAGGCAAAGCCGGAGACTACCTGATAGCGCTGCATCTCTCCGTTCTCGTATCTGATTGTCCTTATTTCCGAATCTATCATCCCTTTACTCCTGATGAGAGCGAGCTCTCTATGATATAGCGCTGACAGAAGATATAGACTATTATCAGCGGCAGAACAGAGAGGACGCTGCCTGCAAGCAGGAGCGACCACTCCGATGAGTAGGCACTCTGGAACTGGGTAAGACCGAGTGTGACCGTGTACAGTGCCGGTTTGGAAATGTAGAGCATCGGCCTCAGAAGGTCATTCCAGTTGTTCATGAATGCGATTATGAAGAGGGTTGCAAGTGGTGCAGTTGCCTCTGGGAAGTAGACATCCTTGTATATCTTCCAGGCGTTGGCCCCATCTATTATCGCAGCATCGAAGAGGGCCTCTGGAACCGCTTCGAAAACAGAGATGAAGAAGAAGGTTCCGAAGGCACCTGCCAGGAAGGATGGGATTATGAGAGGAAGGTAGCTGTCCAGCCATCCAAGCTTCATCATCAGATAGTACTCTGGGATTATCGTGACCTGATGAGGGATCATCAGCGTCATCAGGAGCATCGAGAACCAGAGTTTGGAGCCAAAGAACTTCATCTTTGCAAAGGCGAATGCGGCCATTGGACAGACTATTATCTGACCGACAGAGGCAAGACCTGCAACGACTATCGAGTTCCAGATGTATCTGAGGAAGTTGTAGCTGTTGAGTACTGTTGTGTAGTTGTCCCACATGCCCTTCTTGAAGAGCTTCTCAGGCCAGAAGCGAGGTGGGAATGCATATATCTGCTCATCCGTCATGAACGAGTTCATGACCATCCAGATGAATGGGAATATCGAGATGAAGGTCACGATTACGACCAGAAGTGGAATTATGTATCTCGTATGCTTCGACTTTACCATATCTACCCCCTACTCAAGTGGCTGTGCCCACCTCTTCTTGATGACGAAGTTCATCAGAGTGAGCATGCCTACGATGAAGAGAAGTACGTATGCTATCGCCTCTGCGTAGCCTACACGGTAGTACATGAAGGCGTTGAGATAGACATCGTATACGAGTGTATTGGTGGCATTCTTCGGTCCACCATGTGTCATCGAATGTATGAGCTCGAAGTTCTTGAAGGCATCCATGATGGCAACAGTAAGAACGAAGAAGACTGTTGGCGAAAGCATTGGAATGATGATTCTGGTGATCCTCTGACGGGAATTCGCACCATCCACGATTGCAGCCTCGATGACATCGCTGCTGATGGCCTGTAGTCCAGCAAGGAAGAGGATCATGTAATAGCCGGCCATCTTCCACACCTGGACGAAGGTTATCGTGCCAAGTGCATACCTTTCATCTGTCAGCCAGTACGGTGCTGTGATGCCAACCTTCGTAAGCAGGATATCCAGAAGGCCGAACCTGGGCCCGAGTATCCAGGACCAGACGATTCCCAGTGCGACCGAGGAGGTGATTACAGGCATGTAGATTGCGGCCCTGAAGAAGTTCATGCCCTTCATCTTGTTGTTGATGAGACAGGCAAGCAGGAAGCCGAATACCATGGAGCCCACTACATACCAGAAGGTAAGAGAGAGCGTATTCCAGACGATCAGCTTGAAGTACGGATCTGCGAACATCTCCCTGAAGTTGTCCAGTCCGATGAACTCTGGAGTCCTTATAAGGTTCCAGTCCGTGAAGCCCAGGTACAGCGAGGCCCCTATTGGTATGAAACGGAAGAAGAACAGCCCGATCAGGGTCGGAAAGACGAACAGCCAGGGTGTGTACCAGCTGTGCCACTTGTATGTTTTCGTTTTCTGCACCTTCTACTCCTTCATAAGAATATTGGGGCATATGAACCCATACGCCCCAATAGTCATCTCGAAATGGTTACTTGTAGTATCTTGAAAGGACCTTGTTGATGCTGGTCTCGGCATCTGCCATTGCCTTCTCGTATGGGACCTTGCCATTGATGATGCCATCGATGGTACCGTTGAGACCCATTGAGTCTGCAGCACCGTAGCCTCTCCACTCGCTCCAGCCCTTTGTATAGGAGGTGGTCATCTCATCGGATGCCATATCCTTGAGAAGCTGCATGTCGGCCCTGTGCTCTTCGCCTGCCAGTGTGAGGAAGGCCTCGGACTCTGTCAGACCCTTGTATGCTGGAATCTTGCCTGCCATGAACTGGTCGAGAGTGAGACCCTCACCTGCGACGAACTTTGCGAACTTCCAGGCTTCTTCTGGATGGGCAGTGTTCGGAGAGAGTGCGTAGCTGTCAGGCCATGCGTATGTGACTCTCTTTCCACCATCCGGCCCCTGAGGAACTCTTACGATACCCCAGTGCAGATCGCTCTTCTTCTTGAAGTCGTTGATGTACCAGCCACCGTCGACCCACATTGCACACAGACCATTCGGGAATACCTGCTGGTTCTTCAGTGCGCTCATATCCTGCTGGGCAGGAGCGGACTTGTCCACGAGGACCATGTCGGTAAGCATCCTGAGAGCCTTCTGGGCGTTGGCATCTGGAGCGAACCTCATTGTCTTCCTGTCGACGAAGGAGCCGTTGTTTGCGAAGACGAAGGACTCGGCATGGGCATATCTTCCATAGAACCAGAAGCCATACTGGTCGATCTTGCCATCATTGTCCTTGTCGACTGTCAGCTTCTTGGCTGCATCGAGGAACTGATCCCAGGTCCAGTCGTCGGTCGGGTATGCGATACCTGCCTGGTCGAACATATCCTTGTTGTAGTAGAGAACGGTGTTGACCAGTGCGAATGGGATTGCATAGTAGTGGTCGGAGGCAGCGATGGACTTCGTTACATCCCAGATCGGCTGGTAGAAGTTCTCGAAGAGAGAAGGATCGTTCTTTACCAGGTCGTCGAGGTTCCTGAGCAGACCCTCACTTGCCCACTCTTCGATATAGCCGGAGGAGAGAGTGAAGACATCCGGAAGTCTCTTCTGCTGTGCCTGGATGCGGAGCTTTGTCCAGTACTCCTTGGAATCGACGATCGTGTTGTTGACCTTCACGCCAGGATTCTGAGCCTCGAAGGCAGCGATGATCGACTTGTTCTGCTCGATCATTTCAGGGTCCCAGGTCCACCATTCAAGTGTGACATCCTTTGTTTCAGCTGCAGCTTTTTCACTCTGTGCCTGTGCGAAGACAGAGAAGCAAAGCAGCGCTACGATTGCAATCAGGAAAATTTTCTTA
>LVBC01000032.1 GCA_001604265.1 Spirochaetales bacterium Spiro_01 | reverse complement strand
TCGGAGTTAGGAATGAGGGTCATGCCGTGGTCGACAAGATACTGTCTGTCTGCAGCAGCACCGTCAACGAGGACCTTGGAAGCTTCGAGACCTGCCTTGTCGCACTCTTCGACGAGGATGGTCTTGTAATCATCAGGGAGAGCATTGAACCAGTCAGCGGAACATACCATGACGTTGAGCTGGAAGATATGGTTGGTCTCGATGATGTACTTTGCAACTTCGTTGATCTTCATGTTCTTTGCAGCAGCGTATGGGAGCTCACAGCCATCTACGACCTTGGTCTGGATGCCGTTGTACATCTCACCATATGCGAGAGCAACTGCCTTACAGCCGAGGGAGTTTACACATGCTACCCAAGCTGGAGCTGGAGCTGTTCTGATCAGCATGCCGGAGAGTTCGGAAGGGGACTTTGCAATCTTGTTTGCCATGATGGATCTGTTGCCCTGTACCCATGCATAGGAGAGGACCTTGATGTGATGCTCTTTCTCGAGCTTCTCGCACCAGCTCTTTACCTCTGCACTCTTGAGGAGCTTCTCTACATCGGCCATACCGCCTTCGAGGAAGAATGGCATATAGAAGATGGAGAACTCATTTACATAGTTTCCAAGTCTGCCTGGGTCAGTCTGCCAACCTACGTTGGAACCCTGCTTGATCTGCTCGAGGACATCCTCCTCGACGCCGAGCTGGGAGCTTGGATAGACTTCGATCTTGAGCTTGCCACCAGTCTTCTCGGAGACTCTCTGGCTCCATCTCTCATAAGCCTTGTGGAACTCATCTTCTGGAGTGAGTGTATGACCGAACCTGAGGGTGTAGGTCTTTTCTCCGGCTTCTGCCTGGCCCTGTGCGGCTACGCTGAAAAGCATGCAGACGAGTACTAAGGCGACTACTAACAACTTCTTCATAAATAACCTCCTACGTTACTATATGATCTATTCTCTTTTATTCAGCAATTCTGGCCTGCAGATTGCTGTAATTCACATCGACGATGTGCTGGCAGGTGAACTTCAGGTGGTCCATCATCGCCTTCGAGCTCCCTGCCTGGTCTCTTTTCCTCAGTGCCTTGAGGATGGCGATGTGTCCCTGTCTGGACTGCTCCTCGATCTCTCTATGGGTGTATGCGATGTTGTTTATGAGCAGTGTGACATCGGCTATCTGGTTGTAGAAGTCCAGAAGATAGCGGTTGTTGCACTCCTTTCTTGTGAACTCATGCACCTTGACGCCGTATTTGATGGACTCGTCGAGGTTTGTAAAGGCATCCACATTCTCGAGATGAGAAAGCAGCTCATCTATATCCTCTGTGTAGCTTGGGTTGGTGGAGAGACAGGCGAGTCTTGTACAGGAGGCCTCGATGGCCTCTCTGACATTGTATACCTCGATGATGTCGTTGATGGAGAAGGTTCTTACCCTGCAGCCCTTGTCAGGATCCTGAAAGGCCAGATTGATGGAACAGAGATTCCAAAGTATCTCTCGTACAGGCGTTCTGGAGATGCCATAGGCGGCACAGAGCTCGCGCTCGGTGAGCCAGGTTCCCTGAGCTATTTCACCTGCTACTATCTTTTTCTTCAGATCCTGAAAAACTTCGTCCTTCTTCAAACTGGAATACTCCTGGTATACCAAATAGTATACAATGTCTTTTCATGCTGTCAATGAATTCTTTTATGGACATTTTCACAAATGTACACGGGCGGACATATCTGTTTTGAAGTCAGCTATGCTGAAATGGGTATGTTTGCAGGTTAATTTCTTGTGACCAGTGGAGATATATCTCCAGGCCACATGCGCTTGGCCTGCAGTCTGAACTATGATCTGCGATCTTTGCAAATTCCTGTCCCGGGAGCTAGCAATGATGAAGTGGCCTGGTGTATTACTATTAGTGTCATGAAGATCGTAGCTTCGAAGAATGTGCTGCTTGATGGAATCAGACCCCTTGAAGAAGAGGGGGCCAGGATAGTCACTGTCGACTGCTCTGATAGAGAAGGGCTTGTGAAAGAACTCAGGGATGCGGATGCGCTTCTGGTGCGTCTTGACAGGATAGACCGAAGGGTTCTCGAAGGTGCCCCGAAGCTCAAGCTTGTCTGCCGCTTCGGCGTCGGTGTCGAGCTTATCGATGTAGGGGCCGCAGAGAAGCTCGGCATCTATGTTGCCAATACACCGGATAGCATGACGATCTCCGTGGCAGAGCATACCATGCTCCTTCTTCTTGCTGCCTCGAGAAACCAGCGCTACAGTCAGAGAAGACTCGAGAAGGGCGATTTTTCCGGAAGGAATCATTTCGGACGTGAGCTCTATGGCAAGACGATTGCAATAATAGGCTATGGACGAATCGGCCGGGAGGTTGCCAGAAAGTGTCTCTACGGCTTTGGAATGAATGTCATCGTCTGGGATAGAAATGGCAGATACGAGCTTCCTGAGGGCATGACCGCCATGAGAGAGCTGGACGATATCCTTCCTCTCTCCGATTACGTCTCTCTCCACCTCC
>LVBC01000031.1 GCA_001604265.1 Spirochaetales bacterium Spiro_01 | reverse complement strand
AAAATCTCTGTTAACAATCGTATGTTTTTTCCGAGATTGTCTGTGAGCAAAGAAAAGGGACTGCTTCAACTGAAACAGTCCCTGCGAGTTGTACTGATGGATATCAGAGAAGTCCGACCATTGTTGGAACGACCTTCATCAGGACACCTGCGGCAACAGCGGATCCGATAACACCGGATACGTTCGGGCCCATGGCGTGCATGAGGAGGAAGTTCTGTGGGTCAGCTTCCTGTCCGACCTTGGATGAGACACGAGCAGCCATTGGAACTGCAGATACACCGGCAGAACCGATGAGTGGGTTGACTGGGTGCTTCGGGTCGAGCTTGTTCATGACCTTTGCAAGCAGGACACCACCGGCAGTACCGATACTGAATGCGATCATGCCGAGCAGGAGGATACCGAGTGTCTCGATGTTGAGGAAGTGGTCTGCAGCCATCTTGGAACCTACAGAGAGGCCGAGGAAGATGGTAACGATGTTCATCAGAGCATTCTGCATTGTGTCGGAAAGTCTGTTGGTGACGCCGCACTCCTTTGCAAGGTTACCGAACATGAGTGCACCGATGAGAGGGCAGGCCGATGGGAGCAGGAAGGCACAGATTGTGATTACCATGACTGGGAAGACAATCTTCTCGGTCTTGGAGACAGCCCTGAGCTGCTGCATCTTGATCAGTCTCTCCTCCTTTGTTGTGAGAGCCTTCATGATAGGTGGCTGGATAATTGGTACCAGTGCCATGTAGGAGTAGGCTGCAACTGCGATGGAACCGAGGTAATCAGGAGCAAGATATCTTGTCACGTAGATTGCTGTAGGACCATCTGCACCACCGATGATACCGATGGAGGCAGCGACCTTGAGGTCGAAGTTGATTCCCGGGATGAACGAGAGACAGAGAGCACCTACCAGAGCGGTGAAGATACCGAGCTGTGCTGCAGCACCAAGGAGGAGTGTCTTTGGGTTTGCAATAAGTGGTCCGAAGTCGGTCATTGCACCGACGCCCATGAAGATCAGGACAGGGAAGAGGCCGGATTCGATACCTGCATTGTAGAGGATCTGAATGAATCCGATTGCACCGTTTGCCGGATCTGGATCGCCTGCAATATATGCATATGGAATGTTGGAAAGGATACAACCCATACCGATTGTAACAAGCAGAAGAGGCTCGAAGCCCTTTGCAATTGCAAGGTACAGGAGAACAAAGCCTACAAGGATCATTACCAGGTTTCCCCAGCCGCCTGGCTGGATGAAACCTGCAATACCTGTAGTCTGTGCAAGCTGGATAATTCCGTTGACGATTGCGTTCATCTATCAAACTCCCTTATGCAATGACCAGAATTGCCTGTCCTGGCTGGAGCTGGTCACCCTGGCTAACGAGGATATCGGAAATGACGCCGTCACATGGAGCGTAGATAGGATTCTCCATCTTCATGGCCTCCATGACTACGATCTCGTCATTCTTCTTTACTGCATCTCCCTTCTTGACGTTGAGTCTGAGTACGAGGCCAGGCATTGGAGCTTCGACTGTTGTGCCTGCACCAGCTGGGGCTGCGGCAGGAGCTGCTGCTGGAGCTGTTGCGGCTGGAGCTGCTGCGACTACGACACCGCCGATAGAGAGGATGACGTCGCCGGACTGGAGCTGCTGGCCCTGGGAGACCTTGATGGAGGTTACTTTGCCATCACATGGAGCATAGATCGGGTTCTCCATCTTCATTGCTTCCATGACTGCAATCTCGTCGTTCTTCTTGACATTATCGCCTTCCTTGACGTTCAGGCGGAGGATGAGGCCCGGCATTGGAGCTTTGACGTCCTCGGAACCGGTAACGACTGTAGCTGCTGCTGGAGCGGCTGCTGCCTGGATGCCGTCGACGATCGAGAGTGGGTAGGATACACCGTTTACAACTGCTGTGGATGCGGAGAGCTTTACGCCGTATGCCTTGCCGTTGACTGTGACAGTGTACTCGCCGTTTGCATTTGCTGCTGCCTTTGGAGCTTCAGCCTTCTTTGGCTCGACCTTTCTGACACCGTTGACCTTTGCCTTGCCGGTGAGGTAGAGGATGCCCTTCTCCTTGCAGGATGCTGCGATGAAGATGTTCTCCTCTGTGATAGGAAGATTCTCGGCCTCGAGCATCTTGATGGCTGCCTCTCTGCCCTTTTCAGGATTCTTGTCGTTGATGTCGACGACGGTCTCCTTTGTCGGCTCCATCTTGAGCTGTTCAGCAGCTTCCTTGACGACCTCTGGATCCGGCTCGACTGGAGTCTTGCCGAAGTATCCGAGGACCATCTTGCCGTAGCCTTCGGCAATCTTCTTCCATGGTCCGAACATTACATTGTTGAATGCCTGCTGGAAGTAGAACTGGGATACTGGAGTAACGGAGGTTCCGAAACCACCCTTCTTTACGACATCGCCCATTGCCTCGACAATCTGAGGATACTTGTCCATGAGACCGTTGTCCCTGAGCATCTGGGTGTTGGCTGTGAGAGCGCCACCTGGGAGAGGGAAGAATGGGATGTTCGGATTGACCTTGGTTGCTTCTGGTGGGAGGAAGTAGTCCTTCATGCAGTTCTCGAAGACTCTCTCTGCCTCCTGGACCTTTGCAACATCGATGTCGAGGTCGTAGTCTGTGCCTCTGAGTGCGTGCCACATTGTGAGGATGTCAGGCTGGCAGGTACCACCGGATACCGGGCTCATCGAGAGGTCGACCTGGGTTGCACCGCCCTCGATGGCGGACATGTACTGCTGGATGGATACACCTGCAGTCTCATGTGAGTGGAATACGATGCCCACGTTCGGTCCGAGGAGCTTCCTGGCCCTTCTGATGGTCTCGTAGACGTTTGCAGGGGTAGAGGTACCGGATGCATCCTTGAAGCAGACGGAGTCGAACGGGATTCCAGCGTCGAGGATGTCCTTGAGGATCTTCTCGTAGAAGTCCGGGTTGTGAGCTGCAGCGTGGTAGGAGTCTGGGAGGCTCATCATTGTGACGGTGACCTCGTGCTTCAGACCAGCTTCGTGGATTGCCTTTCCGGAGTCGATGAGGTTGTTGACATCGTTCAGGGCATCGAAGTTCCTGATAGTGGTCATGCCGTGCTTCTTGAACATCTCGGCATGGAGCTTGATGATGTCCCTTGGCTGGCTGTCGAGACCTACGACATTGACGCCTCTGGAGAGGGTCTGGAGGTTTGCATCCGGACCAGCTACCTTCCTGAACTCATCCATCATCTCGAATGCATCTTCGTTAGTATAGAAGTAGAGCGCCTGGAAGCGAGCTCCGCCACCTGCCTCGAAGTGGGTGATGCCAGCCTCTCTAGCAGCTGCTACAGCTGGCATGAAGTCCTTTGTGAAAACACGAGCACCGTATACGGACTGGAAGCCGTCGCGGAATGCTGTACACATAAAATTGATCTTTTTCCTGGACATTTTCTTACTTTCCTTATGTTGTTCCTATCAGTTTCTGTTCCTTGCGTATGCAGCTGCGATGGCAGCAGCAACTTCGGCATCCTGGGCTGCAGCACCAGCTGCGACGGCAGCCTGGGGTGCACTCTTCTTTACTGGAGCTGGAGCCTTCTCCGGTGCAATCTTTGCAACGATTCTGCTCATAGCTGCGGTAGCGAAGATAAGGATGGTCAAGAAGAGGAATACTGTTCCCATACCCAGAATGAGAAGGATTAACCCGTCCCCAAGCTGTGAGATCAGTTCCGCATTTGTCATGAGTGGTACCATGTATCTTTCTCCTATTTATGCAGATTGTTTTTTTCTAAGTGAATAATTATCAGCTTCATCACTATAAATAAAATGTGTAAATCTTTCAACTGACAGAACTAGACTTATATATATAAATAATAGGATATGCTGGGACTCCTCAGCTGCCGAAGTAGAGCTCATCCGCTGTCCTATAGAAGACAAGCTCCTGCTCGGTGGAGCTGAAGCACTGCGCCACGTACTCGATCTGCTTGTCGTAGGAGAGCTTGCAGACGGTCGATGGAGCATCGGAGCCCCACATCAGACGCTCTGGTCCGACCATCCTCCTTGCTTCTTTGATATAGTACTGCGCTGTCGGATATGGAAACTCTTCGGGGCGTACCTTCCAGAAGAGGGCGGCCAGATCGAAGAATATGTTCTCTCTTTTCATGATATGCATCTCTTCATCGAAGCAGGACCTCTGGTCCCTTTTGTAGGAGCCGAGGTGGCAGACGACGATAGGCATTGCAGGAAAGGCGGATGCTATGTTCCCTATGGCCTCAGGCTGATGCGCTCCATCTCCAGGTCCTCCGATGTCGAATACGAGCATGCCCTTTGCGCCAGCTATCCTCTCGTAGTGCTCCATCATCATTTTCGAGTCCAGTGGAAAGTCCTGATGGGATCCCATTATCCCGCAGCCCGAGGAGACCTCGAACTTGAAGATCCTGAACTTCAGGCCTTCCAGCAGGTAGGTCAGGATATCCCTGCTCTGTCGGCAGAAGGGGTCGAAGGTGCCTGCGCCCCTTATCTGCTCCGGATACCTCCTCATGCAGGAGGCTACATACTCGTTTGCGAAGCCCAGGAAGCCTCCCTGCATCAGCACGACCTTCTTCACACCGCAAGGCTCTGCCAGCCTGAGAAGCTCCTCTACTGTGAATGATGTATCTCCGTGGCCATTCGGTATGACCTTCTGCTTTCTTCCTGTGGCCCAGACTCCCTCTCCATTTCCAATTGCCCTGAATTCGCCCTCGCTCCCGAAGCCCGAAAGGAGTTCGAATGCGTGAGCGTGCGCATCTATCATATTCATAGCAAGAAGCTTATGACTGCTGGTGTGACGTTGTCAAAAGCCTGGCCTCGTGACTGGAAAAAATAAGGACGTTTTCTCCTGGATCGAGGTATTTCCCGAATGCAGAATTATTTTCGGAAAATACAAATAATATAACGATCTTCACATTACCATTGAGCTGTGGTAAATTAACTGGGTGAAACACTAAAGTTAGCATATGCTAACTGATTATATTGTATTGATTTGCTTGCAATTAAGTCAAATTATCTATACACTTTCCAAAACATTGAAACGAACAAACCTTGACAATTGAAAATGAGTCACGATAGGGGGGTATTTATGGCACATCTAAGCGGTGCTGCTGTCGAGATGATCAACAGCATCTGTGAAAAGTACAAGGATGAGACCACTCCTCTGATGATGATCCTCAGCGACATCCAGAGACAGTACGGTTATATTCCACTTGAGGTGCAGGAGCTGGTATCCAAGAATACAGGTATCAGCGTCGCTGAAATCTACGGTGTAGTCTCGTTCTATTCCTTCTTCTCCCAGAAGCCAAAGGGGAAGTATGTAATCGGATGCTGTCTTGGAACCGCATGCTACGTTAAGGGTGCTCAGCAGGTAGTCGACAAGTTCTCAGAGATCCTTGGCATCAAGCCAGGCGAGACAACAGAGGATCTGATGTTCACCATCGATGCACTGAGATGTCTTGGTGCCTGCGGAATTGCTCCGGCAGTATCCATCAACGGCAAGGTATATCCAAAGGTAGCTGTAACACAGGTTCCTAAGATTATCGAAGATCTTCGCAAGGAGGCAGCTGGAAAATGATCAGGACCTTTGAAGAACTCGCAGAAAAGCAGCAGCATTGCAGCGCATGCCTGGCCGCCAAGTTCAAGGGCGTCGAGGGTAAGAGGGCAATCGTAGTCTGTGGTGGTACCGGATGTCTCTCATCCAACTCCGCAGAGATCATCGAGAAGTTCGAGAAGCTCATCAAGAAGAACAAGGTAGGCGACAGGATCTCCATCAACAAGGTCGGCTGTCTCGGTTTCTGTTCCCAGGGCCCATTTGTAAAGATCTACCCGGAAGACACTCTCTATAGAATGGTAAGTGTCGACGATGTCGATGAGATCTTCGAGAAGGATATCCTCAACAACGAGATCGTAGAGAGACTTCTCTATGTCGATCCTGTCACAGGCGAGAAGGTCGCAAAGCAGGATGATATCAACTTCTACAAGAAGCAGCACAGAATCGCACTGGAGCAGTCCGGTGTCATCAATCCGGAGAGCATCGATGAGGCTCTCGGTGCAGGCGCATTCGCTGCCCTCGCCAAGGCTCTTAAGATGGACAGACAGAAGATCATCGACGAGATCCTCGAGTCCGGTCTCCGCGGCCGCGGTGGCGCAGGCTTCCCAACTGGAAGGAAGTGGCAGTTCGCCTACAACCAGCCGGATGGACAGAAGTTCGTCGTCTGCAATGGTGACGAGGGTGACCCAGGTGCCTTCATGGACCGTTCCATTCTGGAAGGCAACCCACTTGCTGTTATCGAGGGCATGATGATCGCAGGCTATGCAATCGGAGCACAGAACGGCTACTTCTATGTAAGAGCCGAGTACCCAATTGCAATCCATCGCCTCGAAATCGGAATCAGGCAGGCCGAGGAGCTTGGACTCATCGGTGACAACATCCTTGGAACCGACTTCAGCTTCCATGTGCATATCCGCCCAGGTGCAGGCGCTTTCGTCTGTGGTGAGGAGACAGCTCTTCTCAACTCCATCCAGGGTCAGAGAGGTATGCCTCGCCCAAGACCACCATTCCCTGCAGTCAAGGGCCTCTGGGACTGCCCAACAATTGTCAACAACGTAGAGACACTCTCCGTAGTTCCATACATCATCAGAAATGGTGCAAAGTCCTTCAACAGCCTCGGAACCGAGAAGAGCAAGGGTACCAAGGTATTCGCACTCGGTGGAAAGGTCAACAATGTAGGTCTCGTTGAGGTTCCAATGGGTACTACCCTCAGAGAGCTCATCTACGATATCGGCGGTGGTATTCCTGGTGGCAAGAAGTTCAAGGCAATCCAGACCGGTGGTCCATCAGGTGGCTGTCTCACAGAGAAGGACCTCGATGCAGAGATCGATTTCGACACCCTCGTAGCCAGAGGTTCCATGATGGGTTCCGGTGGCGCCATTGTAATGGACGAGGATAACTGTATGGTCGATATCGCCAAGTTCTACATGGAGTTCATCTGTGACGAATCCTGTGGAAAGTGTTCCCACTGCCGTATCGGTACCAAGAGAATGATGGAGTACCTCACGAAGATCACAGAGGGCAGAGGCACAATGGAGGATCTCAAGTACCTCGAGGAGCTCGCTGCCACGATCAAGGAGGGTGCACTCTGTGCTCTTGGACAGACCTCTGCAAATCCAATCCTTTCGACCATGAGGTCCTTCAGGGATGAGTATGTCGCTCACGTAATCGACAAGAAGTGTCCTGCTCACGTCTGCAAGAATCTCATGCACTATGAGATCGATCCTGAGAAGTGCAAGAAGTGTTCACTCTGTGCACGCCAGTGCCCAGTTGGTGCAATCACTGGTGAAGTAAGGGTCAAGGCATTCGAAATCGACCAGAACAAGTGTATCAAGTGCGGTGCTTGTATGAGTACATGTAAGTTCAAGGCCATCGAGAAGAAATAACGAGGGGTAGGAATAAATATGGCAAAGGTAAATATCAGAATCGAAGGTCTTCCGTATCAGGTCGATGAAGGCCTTACAATCCTCGAGGCTGCCAGACAGTGCGGCTACGAGATCCCATCACTGTGCAACTACAACCATGGCGAATGCAACAGAGCCTCCTGCCGTGTCTGTCTTGTAGAGGTGAAGGGTGCAAGAGGTCTTGTCGCCTCCTGTGTATATCCAGTCAACGAGGGCATGGAGGTCAAGATCGCATCTCCACTCGCAACCCAGGCAAGAAGGACCTCTGTCGAGCTCCTGCTTTCGAACCACTCTCTCAACTGCCAGCAGTGCGAGAAGAACGAGAAGTGCGAGCTTCTGCATGTCGCACATCTCACTGGTGCTCGTGAGAACATGTACCTCGGTGAGAAGACTCCGGTCACGATTGACAGGCTCAATCCTTCGATCACCAGAGATACCTCGAAGTGCATCCTCTGTGGCCGCTGTGTTGCCCGCTGCTCCAATGCCCATGGCAATGGAATCCTCGGCTTCCAGAACAGAGGCTTCAGCACCATCGTCGGTCCTGCCCAGAACAGGAGCTTCAACGACTCTCCATGTATCATGTGCGGACAGTGCGTTTCCGTCTGTCCTACCGGTGCTCTCATGGAGAACAGCGAGATCGGAAAGGTCGACCAGGCCTTCAGAGAGGGCAAGTACGTTGTCGTACAGACTGCACCTGCAGTCAGAGCCGCTCTCGGTGAGGAGTTCGGCATGAAGATCGGTACTCCAGTTACCGGCAAGATGGTCGCAGCTCTCAGAAGACTCGGCTTCCACAAGGTCTTCGATACCAACTTCGGTGCAGACCTCACCATCATGGAGGAGGCTCACGAGCTTCTCGACAGACTGAACCACAAGGATGCAGTCCTTCCTATGATCACATCCTGTTCCCCAGGCTGGGTCAACTACGCCGAGTACTACTACAGCGATCTGCTGCCGCACCTCTCCTCCTGCAAGTCTCCGCACGAGATGGAGGGAGCTATCCTGAAGCACTACTATGCTCAGAAGGTCGGTGTCAGACCTGAGGATATGTTCGTCGTATCCATCATGCCATGTACTGCAAAGAAGTTCGAGAAGGAGAGACCTCAGAATGTCACCGATGGTCTCAAGGATGTCGATGCAGTTCTCACCACGAGGGAGCTTGGCAAGATGATCAAGAGAAGCGGTATCAACTTCATGCGCCTCAAGGATGAGGAGTTCGATGAGGATATCGTAGGACAGTACACCGGTGCAGGTGTCATCTTCGGTGTTACCGGTGGTGTAATGGAGGCAGCTCTCAGAACTGCATACTTCGAGCTCACCGGCGAGGAGTATGGCATGATCAACTTCGCACAGGTCAGAGGCTTCGAAGGCATCAAGGAGGCTTCCCTGACTATCAGCGGCGTTACTCTGAACATCGCAGTTGCGCATGGAATGAGAAATGCCAAGGTCCTCCTGGATGATATCAGGGCTGGAAAGTCCAAGTATCACTTCATCGAGATCATGGGATGCCCAGGCGGCTGTATCAACGGTGGCGGCCAGCCATACGTCAGAGAGTGCTTCCTTCCTAATGAGGATATCGACATCGTCGATACCTACAAGCAGAAGAGAGCAGATGCCCTCTACAGCGAGGATGAGAGAAAGAGGATCAGACAGTCCCACAACAACCCTCAGATCAAGGCACTCTACCTTGATTTCCTCGGTCAGCCGAACTCCCACAAGGCACACCACCTCCTGCATACCTCGTATGCTGGGAAGGTACCTTTCAACGACTGATAGCCCATGCAGGAGAGGACGGTTGCTCCTCTCCTGTTCCTTTAGTGACCCCGTCACCTGCAATCAATTGACAAGCAGATGGTCGGGGTCTAATGTTTTCTACATATAGCAGAAGGGGAGCTTGGAGCGGATGCTGCATATAAGAGATGAAAGGGTAAGAAAACTGCTTTTCAAGGGCAATTTCGGCCTTGAGAAGGAGAGCCTGAGGATACATCCGGATGGGACGATGTCCCATTCCAGGGATCCCTTCTCTGAGAGCAGGAACATCGTCAGGGACTTCTGCGAGAACCAGACCGAGATAAACACGGATGTCGAGACCTCTCCTGAGGCGGCAGTTTCTGCCCTCTATGAGTTCACAAGATATATCCAGAGAGAACTTGTGAAGCTACCGGAGAGCGAAATGCTCTGGCCCTTTTCGAACCCTCCATTCATAAGGAACGAGGACGATATTCCTGTTGCCATATATGAAGGCGACCTTGCATCCAAGACAGAGTACAGGAACTACCTGTCGGACCGCTATGGCCGATACAAGATGACGCTTTCTGGGATCCATGTGAACTTCTCCTTCGCGGATGAGCTTCTGATGGCAGACTTCGCACTTAGCGGAAAGAGTGACTTCCAGGAGTACAAGAACGAGCTCTACATCAAGCTTGCCGAGAACGCCACTGCCTACGGCTGGATAATCACAGCACTCACTGCGGCAAGTCCGCTTCTGGATTCAAGCTATGTGGAAAAGGGTACGAGGGGAGGTACTACCTTCAATGGGATGGCCAGCACCCGCTGCAGCGAGCTCGGCTACTGGAACTACTTCACTCCCGTCTTCGACTTCTCCTCTGTCCCGGCCTATGCCGACAGCATACAGAAGTATGTCGACGATGGCCTCATAGCCGCCCCATCGGAGCTCTACTTCCCTGTGAGATTGAAGCCAAGGGGAGAGAATACGCTCCAGAAGCTCCACGATGAGGGAGTGAGCCATATAGAACTCAGGATGGTCGACCTGAATCCTCTCTACAAGGAGGGGATAAATGTCGAGGATCTCAGATTCATCCATCTTCTTCTCATCTGGTTTTCCAGCGTGGAGCCGACGTGCTACGGCCTGAAGCAGCAGGTGCAGGCGGCACAGAACTTCAAGAGCGCAGCGCACTACGATCTGAAGACAGTGAAGATAGTCTCTCCCGGCGGCTCTGTATACTCTGCCGTACAGGCTGGAAGGAACCTGATAGATTCGATGCGCGACTTCTACAGCGATTTTCCAGAAGAGGTGCACAGGATCCTGGATTTCGAGTATGAGAAGCTCGTGGATCCGGAAAGGCGCTACGCCTGGAGGATCAGGAGAGAGTTTGCGGACTCCTTCCTCGAGAAGGGACTCGAGCTTGCCAGAAGGAGGCAGGAGGAGGCCCTCTGAGGCTCACACCTTCCACTTGTTCTGCCTGATCACCTTTATCTGTTCCTTGAATATCTCGATCAGTCTTCTTTCGAGGTTCGTGAAGACCTTCCCATCCTTGTAAGCTATCGAATAGTGCCTCAGAAAGCGCTTGTCAGGTATCCTGAAGTAGAGTGGCGAGGAGGCTGTCTGCTGCCCTGAATACAGGATATCGGGGACGAAGCCGACTCCAAGCCCGTTGCCGATCATTATGTTCACAGTATCCCAGTCGAGGGTCTCATAGACTACCTCGCAATCCAGCTCGTCAGCATCGAAGATCGGGCCCAGCAGCTTGTTGATCTTCTGAACCTGCTTGAGACTTACAAGCTTCTGGCCACGTATCCACTTCGTCTCGAGAAATGGCACAGGAGAGGCGGGAAGCGCATGCGATCTCAGTGGGCTGTCCTGCGGAGTTGCAAGCATCAGCTCCTCCATGCAGATGGTCTCGTACGAGAGTCCCGGCACCACAGGATCCTGCGGGACACAGCAGAAGTCCAGCTCGTTGTCGAGCAGCCTCTCCTCCAGGACCTGCGATATCTCCTCGACGATGCGGATGTTCACATTTGGAATCTTGTTCCTTATGAACTGGAGAATCGTAGGCAGGAAGTGCCTCGAATAGAATGGAGACATCCCGATCGTGATCTCCACATTGTCGGCATGCATTATCTCTGCAATGGAGCCATCCATCTCCCGCTTCAGTCCCAGCATCTTCACTCCGTATGAGTAGACGACCTCGCCGACCTCTGTCAGCTTCATGCTGTGGATCGGTCTCTGAAGAAGAGGAGATTTCAGCTCGTTCTCCATCTTCCTGATGCACTGGCTGAGTGCAGGCTGGCTTACACCGACGATCTTTGCCGCTCTCGAGAAGCTTCTTGCATCGCAGACTGCTACAAAGTATCTGATCTCATACAGTTCCATTCTTGCTCCATTGTTTTTCTATCAGAAGAAGTATACCTCTCCCTGTTCCTGAAGCAGAGAGGATATGGATATTATAGTGGCAAGTGGTACAAAAAGCAAAGATTATAATCAGCACTTATAATAATATTCAAAACTTATATTGGACATCCCGACGTTTAAGGCAGAAAATGGGGGTAACAATAGGCTTT
>LVBC01000030.1 GCA_001604265.1 Spirochaetales bacterium Spiro_01 | reverse complement strand
CTCTCGATGGCGTCAACTATTCAAGAGATGAGCGCGAGTTCATGGACAGTAGAGAGGAGGAGCTGCACAGGTCGCTTTCCAAGGAGATGACCTACAAGGAGAAGAGCAGCTTCGAGTACACTGCCTGGTACAGGAGTCCTGTCGAGTTCATCGAGCTTGGAAGAAGCGATGTCCTGGATGAATATCTTCTTCGTCGCGATGGGACAGCACTGGAGTATCTTACGCTTTCAAAGCGTCTCGATCTCATCATCTACTTCTCGTTCTCAGGTAGCGGCATGATACTTTCGAAGAACATGTACATCTATCTTGATGGACAAGTGATCGAAGGGCCTGAGGGGCTGATCCTGAGAAGGGACCCATACTCCTTCTTCGAGGAGGATGTTGTGTTCCTCCTCTCGAACCTCTTTCCATCCCTTGCTCTGATGGACCTGTCAAAGGTCCCAAGGCCCTATACTGCATATGTGGACAAGGAGAGACTCTTCGTAATAGACGACAAGGCAGTTGTCGAAAGCGGGATAAGGGCAATCAGAGTGGTCCCGCACGGCTACAGCGAGAGGACACTCTATCTGGATGTCGAAGAGAAAAGCAGAGTGGACCTCAGCGAGGCCTTCACGCAGGAGGAGCAGTATCCTCTGACCATAGGCGCTGTTCCCTATGGAGCCGATATCACGCTGCTTGGAGAGAGTGGAGAAGCTCCTTTTTTCCTTGAAGCGGCACCATCTCCTGCAATCTTCTCGGTAAGAGAGAACGGTTTCCAGGCCTCGGTCCTGCAGCTCATGGGAAGGGACAGGCTGTATATAAGCCGCCTCAGACCCGAGTGGGCCGGCAAGGAGGGTGAGGTGAAGAAGGCCAAGAGGAGTGTCTACAGGGCCATAAGGAATACTCTGCTTGCACTTGGAGCGAATACGGTCGTCAAGGCGAGCATGAACCTCTGGCCGGATAGGAAGAGCGAGCTCAGGCCATATGATGACATTACACTGGCCCTGGGCTTCATGGGCATGGTCTCGATATTCCATAACTGCTATAACTATTACAGTACTGCAAAGGATACCTACCTTCAGGAGTGACAATCAGCCTTTCAATCAGGTAGAATTCATAGAGGAGATACAGAATGGCATTTTTCAAGGCATTCACCAACAAGATAAGAGACCTGTTCTCAGGTAGGAAGATAGATGAGGCCTTCTTCGAGGAGCTTGAGGATACGCTTATCGAGGGCGACCTCGGTGCAAGACTCACTGACGAGATCGTCACGAAGCTCAGAGATGAGGCAAGAAGCGAGAGAGCAAAGACCATAGAGGACCTGCAGAGGATAATGAAGAACATCCTTTCACCTTATGTGAAGGAGTACTGTCCGATGCCTGAAAAGGGCGAGCTCTCGGTCTACCTCATCCTGGGCGTCAATGGTGTTGGCAAGACCACCTCGATCGCAAAGATGGCACAGTACTATACGGACAATGGCAGAAAGGTACTGCTTGCTGCAGCAGACACCTTCCGTGCAGCTGCTGTCGACCAGCTCGATATACACGCCGAGAGGCTTGGCATCAGGATAGTGAAGCAGAGGACCGGCTCCGATCCCGGCGCTGTCATCTACGATGCTATCACATCGGCCACTGCCCAGAAGGATGAGCTCATCCTTGCAGATACTGCAGGAAGGATGCACAACAAGGAGAACCTGATGAAGGAGCTCCAGAAGATAGACAAGGTCATAAACAGCAGGGGAGTGAAGCCAGAGAACTACAGGAAGTTCATCGTCATCGACTCCACTACAGGCCAGAATGGACTGTCACAGGCACTGCTCTTCAACCAGGCCGTGAAGCTCGATGGTGTCATCCTCACGAAGTACGACTCGGCTGCAAAGGGGGGAGCCCTTGTGCAGATCGGTCAGCAGCTGTCGCTTCCAATTGCCTTCGTAGGCACAGGCGAGACATACAGGGACATCCACCCATTCGACAAGGAGGAGTTCCTGAATGCACTGGTGGGCATCAAAGAGAAATGATCTCAGCAAGGCTCTCTGTTCTCTTTCTGGTAGTGCTCTGCACCCTTCCTATCAAGGCAGCCTATTATAGAAGCAACAGCCTTGGCCAGAAGCTCGAAAAGATAGAGTATCCCCTCATAAAGGGGTGGTATCTGTCAAGTGAAGGGAACAGAGAAAGTCTCTATGAGGATGGAAGGCTTGTCTCATCCAGGATATTGGGCAGTGAAAGAGAGCTGTTCATCTCTGAAAAGGGCAGAAGGTCAATAGAGTACAGAAACGGCAGGAGAGAGCGCGAGAGACTGGAGGATGGGCAGGAGATACGCTACGAGTACACAGAAGGTGGAATCCTGAAGCGGGCTCTCTTTTCAAGAGATGGATACATCGAGGAGATAAGAAGCTACTCCTACTCGCCCTCATCGGGCCTTGTATCCGTATACTCGACACTTCTCGACAGAAGCTACTTCGGAAGGGATGCCTACACATTCAGGGAGGATGGAGAGAGTATCCATGTCGACATATACCCAGGAAATCTCCTTGTAAGAGAGGTCCTGAAGGAGGATGAGGAGCTTTCCGAGAGACCTGCAATCCAGACAGAGATAACAGATAGTGGAAATATAGTCGTCAAGGAGCAGGTCGGAGACGATACGCTCGAAACGACCTACTCTCATAGTGGCGACATCCTCTCTGAAATCGTCTGCAGGGATGCTGAGGTCTCTTCTCGAACAGAATACAGCTACTATCCTGACGGCGCACTGAAGTCCTCTGTCTTTACTGAAGAGGGCAGGATCATCACCAGGGAATATGATGGTGAAGGCTTCATCGTAACGGAAGAGTGCAGAAGCGATGGTATCCTTACAATGACAAGGAACTATCAGAAGGATGGAAGGATAGTGGAAAGAAGCTATCGCAATGGCGTGCCATACTCAGAGGTGCTTCTCGACAAGGATGGACTCAGGGTCCTGGATCTGGTGATGCTATGATGTTCCGCTTCCTGCTTTCCAGATATCTTTTCTCTCACGATAGAAGGCACAGAGGCCGCAATATAAGGATTCTTGTCGGCCTTGTATTCTCCATGCTGGTTCTCTCGACAGTCCTATCTGTCATGGACTACATGCAGAAAGGAAGATTCGAGGATCTGAAGAGAGTGCGCTCCTTTCCTGTCGTCATCGAGGGAGGAGAGGAGATGTACGAGGAATTGAAGCGCGAGTTCTCATCATCTGCAATCATCTTTCCATACAGGACCGGAGAGGGACTTATAAGAAGCAGCAGTGGGACAACTCCTGTAGAGATAAGATACATCGATGAAGCCTATGAGGGTGGGATTTCTCATAGTGGCGATATAGAGGATGGCATCCTGCTTCCTGTCTCTCTCTTCTTTGAGAACGAGAGAAGAGGGAGCATAGCACTCTCTCGCCTGGAGAAGGGAAACAGGATCCGTAGCACAGTGAGGGAGAGGGAGTACACTGTGGATGGCATATACAGGACCGCACTTGGACACAGCTTCGATGACAACATGGTCTTCATGAGCCTGGATGCAGCCCCAGAGGATGCAGTCTATCACCTTGCATTCATTCCATATGCGGTAAATGAGGAGAAGCTTGCAGAGCTTCTTCGAAAGAGGGGATGCGGCAGAGTGGTCCTCTGGAAGGAGGCCGAAGAGAGTCTCTACGGAGCTATGATGCTCGAGAAGAGTGTGATGACAGTACTCCTCTCATCCCTCTTTCTTATAGTACTTGTTGAGCTGCACAGAGATGCAGTCACCTTCGCATCTGCACGGAGAAAGGAGCTTGGAGCGCTATATCTCATGGGCATCGGCAGAAGAAGAATATCCCTGCTGTTCGCAGCTATCGGAAGCCTGCTTGCCCTTACTGGAGGCCTTCTCGGAATACTGCTTTCAGCGATTCTGCTGAAGGCACTTCCCCATATGATGGATGGCCTCTTCGGTGCTGCACTGCATCTGGATATCATAAGCCTTGCAACAATATTGATCCTCGTGGTTCTTCTTTCGACTCTTCTCTATCAGAACGCCTTCAGGCGAACACTTGAAAGAGATGCTGTGGATGCTGCGATCAGGGAGGTGTAGTCATGAGTGAAGTATTCCGCCTTGAGGGCGTTGGAAAGAGTTTCATCAGTGGCCGTGAAAGCCTTGAGATACTGAAAGGAATCGATTTTTCCCTTAACGAGGGAGTCTCTGTAGCCATCCAGGGAAAGAGCGGCTCTGGAAAGAGCACGCTGCTTTCGATAATGGCGCTGATCGAAAGGCCTACAGTGGGAAGGGTCATCTACCAGGGAGTAGAGGCGCAGGATCTCGATGAGAGAGGTATTGCAGAGCTGCATGCAAGGCGCATGGGCTTTGTCTTCCAGAACAGCCTGCTTCTCGAGGACTTCACAGCGCTTGAGAATGTGGCGCTTCCTCTGATGAACATCGGGCTTTCGAAGAGAGAGAGCTACGAGAGAGCAGAGGGTTTTCTTCAGAGAGTGGGACTTGGTGAGAGACTGGCACATAGACCCACAGAGCTCAGTGGAGGCGAGAGGCAGAGAGTGGCGCTTGCCAGAGCACTCGT
>LVBC01000029.1 GCA_001604265.1 Spirochaetales bacterium Spiro_01 | reverse complement strand
TCTCTATCGCAAGAGGATATGATATCTGGGTAAGGTCCCCGCACCTCTTTCTGTTGAAGTGGAGAAGTGGAAGCGAGAGCGAGAAGTGGCTCTTCCTGTCGAGAAGACAGGCAAGTGCAAAGGAGAAGATGAAGAGGTAGGAGATCAGGGAGGCAAGGGATATCATTATGACATCTCCATTCAGGCCGTAGATGAAGAGTGCAGTGAGCAATAGCTTCAATACCATCGAAGCTATATTCAGCACCATGATCTTCCTGGTATTTCCACGTGTCTTCTCTATGTTGATGAATACCTGGTTGTAGAAGTTGATGCAGGTCGCAAGCAGAAGCATGGAGAAGTACTTCGAGCCTACATCGATGAACTCCTCAGGCGTCCTGATGAGTCTCAATATCATCGGCATGAATGGAAGTGTCACGATGACAGCGAGACTTATAAGCGTAATAAGGAGCAGCAGCTGGTTGGTGTAGTACCTGGTTTCCTTGTAGTCCTTCTGCCCGAAGCAGCGGTTGATCCTTACCATCGAGCCTGCAACAAAGCCCTGGCCGATCGCATATACTACCTGCTGAAGCTGTGTAAGGTATGCGATTGCAGAGACTGCAACCGTACTGACATGGCTTGCCATCATCATATCGAGGATGTTGAAGGCACTGTTGAAGAGCGTGAAGAGGGCAAGAGGTAGACCGACCTCCATTATTACACGGAATAGATTTCCGCTTGTGGAAAGCTCCCTGAAAGCCTCTTCTGATCTCTTTGCCATGGAGGATATTAAACTCCTGAAGGTTGACGATGTAAAGAACAGCTGACCTCTCAGTGTCCATTTCAAACTTGCCGAAGATGCGCTATTCTTCACCTATGAGCACGCTTTACATGGTGGCGACACCGATTGGAAATCTGGAAGACATAACTCTCAGGGCACTGAAGGTGCTTGAGAGTGTGGATATAGTTGCCTGCGAGGATACGAGGCATACGGGCCATCTTCTCAGCCATTTCAACCTGAAAAAGAGGACGATTGCCTGTCACGCCCACAACGAGGAGGCCAGCAGCATGGGGATAATCATGCTGCTTGAGCAGGGAAACGATATCGCATACTGCTCAGATGCTGGCACACCCGGCATCTCGGATCCGGGTTCAAGGCTGGCCGAGGCTGTGAGGAATGCAGGCTTTGCCGTTGTTCCGATTCCCGGCTGCTCTGCTGTGATCACACTGCTTTCTGCTGCAGGAAATGTCGGAAGGACCTTTACCTTCGAAGGCTTTCTGAGCCCCAAGAAGGGAAGAAGGACCAAGCGAGTATCCGAGCTTCTTGAAAGAGGAGAGACCTTCGTCTTCTACGAGTCGCCATTCAGGGTACTGAAGACATTGGAGGAGATAAGGGAGATATCTCCCTCCTGCCGCCTTGCAATCGGAAGGGAGCTCACAAAGGCCTTCGAGGAGATCATTGTGGGAGATATCTCGACCTGCATCGAGAGCCTGGAAAAGCGCGATGCGATAAAGGGAGAGTTTGCAATAGCAGTCACACCGCAAATGAAAGAGAAGAGCGATGATAACGATCAGGAAGATTGAGACACTCAGACCAAGGCTCAGGGTCAGAAAGGTGGGAGAGCTCATGCATCTGGCCTTCCGTGGAGAGGAGCTCGAAGAGGAGTATGTGGACTCTCTGCTTGCGATACTCCTGGAATCTGATATCCCTTCACAAGCCGACAAGGACTTCTTCACTCACAGCTTCAACTCCTTCAAAATGGGAGAGAGGCTTGCTGCCGAGGATATCTACTACCGTACGCTGACTCTCCTGGGAGAGGAGGCAGCAGACTGGGATTTCCTGGATGAAGAGGGAAGGCTGGATGCATCCAGAAGGATAATACTTCCGCACAGACTGCTGTTGGACAGGGTACGTTCTCCATTCAATATCGGTTCGATCTTCCGCTCTGCAGAGAGCCTTGGAGTCGAGCATATATACCTGAGGGAGGGGTGTGGAGATATCACCTCTCCAAGGTGCGCCAGGACAGCAAGGGGAGCTCTTGATACAGTCTCCCATTCGATCATAGGCTCCCTCGATGAGCTGAAGGGACCCTTCTTCGCTCTTGAGCTCGGAGGCACCTCCCTTGGCTCCTTCCGTTTTCCTGAAAGTGGAGTGTGCATAATCGGAAGCGAGGAGACTGGAGTCTCCCCGGATGCACTTGCACTCTGCGAGAGCAGCCTTGGAAAGGTTTCGATTCCCCAACTGGGAGCCAAGGGTTCTCTGAATGTTTCCGTTGCTGCAGGCATTCTGCTCTACAGCTGGTCCATTGCCTAGTTTCCCTTTCCGGCTTCGTAGAGTCTTCTGAGCCTATCCTCAATCTGTCTGTTGAAGCTTCCTGGAGGGAAGTTTCCCTTCCTGTCCCTTGTGCCTGACTTCATTCCGGTCAGGAGTTCCATTCCCTCCTCGACAGTACTGAGTGCCCAGATGTGGAACTTTCCCTCTGTTATTGCCGCTTCGATCTCGTTCGGGAGTATAAGCGACTTTATATTTGACCTTGGGATTATCACACCCTGCTTTCCTGTCAGTCCACAGGTCTGGCAGGTCTTCCAGAATCCGCTTATCTTCTCGTTTATTCCGCCTACTGGCTGGAGAATTCCCATCTGGTTCACAGAGCCTGTGACAGCTATATCCTGTCTCACAGGAAGCTCTCCGATCGCAGAGAGAAGGGCGTAGAGCTCTGATGAGGAGGCGCTGTCCCCATCCACCTCGCTGTAGTTCTGCTCGAAGCAGATGCCTGCATAGACAGAGAGAGGGAAGGAGCGTGCGTACATCTTCCTGAGGTAGCCCTCAAGTATCAGGATGCCCTTGTCGTGGAGCTCTCCGGAAAGTCCGGCCTCGTGCTCGATGTTTATTATTCCCTCTGTGCCGGGTGCGACAGTCGCACTTATAACAGCAGCAGTTCCGAAGGAGGCAAGACCTCTGTCCATTACAGCTAGCCCGTTGACGATTCCTGTCTTTGTTCCACTTACGCTTATGATGAGCTCGCCGGAGGCTATCTCGCTGTTGATCTTCTCCTCTGTGATGCTGGTTATGTAGTTCCTCGTGTCGATGGCCCTGAGTATATCGCTTCCTGTGATGACTCCATCGGTGCAGATTATTCCGGCCTCGGCCATCAGATCTCCAAGCAATGAGAGCTGGCAGGTAAGCTCATCGCGGGATTCTGCAAACCAGCTTGAGTACCTCAGCAGCTCTGAAATCGCCGACTTCTCGAGCCTCAGTCCGTGCTTTTCCGCACTGTGCAGAAGATATCCGACAGTGCCTTCGATATTCTCCCTGGAGGCCTTCATCAGATAGTCGAACTGGGGTGCGACCTTGAAAAGGCGCAGGAACTGGTCGTCCTTTTCCGTCAGTGTCTCATACGTGTCGTCATTTCCGAGCAGGATGACCTTTGTGGCCAGAGGAATCGGTTCCGGTCTGATCCTGGCCTCCTTTCCGATCTCTCCCTGCACATGGCGGTCTGTCAGTGCCATTCCGGTCGAGTCGAGGTGCCTCTTCAGTGCATCCCAGAGCCCCTCCTTTGCAAGCAGCTCCTCTGCAGTTATGACAAGGAAGCCTCCTGCGGCCGCCTGATATGAGCCGATGTGGATTCCCATGTGGCCGGAGGTGCCGTCGTACCAGCCGAAAAGATTTTCGAAGGAGGGGTGGCTTTCTATTATGAAGGGTCGCTTTGTGGTCCCTGTTCTATCCAGGACCAGGTTGACCTTCGTGAGGGACTCTGAGAACGGGAATGCCTGTAGAAATGTGAGGTAATTCCGTATTTCAGGATATCGTTCGATCATTTCAAGCAGGTCTTCATGGAAGTGTTCCTCTGAAAGAGATGACATGTCATGCCTGAATGCAGCACCTCTTCCTGCCTCCAGAAGGAGAGTGAAGGGGCTTTCGGGGCGAGCGGGGTTCGCTACGTAGAGAACATCCTTTATCCTGGCAGGATCGTCTCTCAGCTTCTCGCACTCTGTCCTGATTGCAGTCAGCTTTCCGGTGCCGAAATCTCCACTGACAAAGAGATTGTAGCCATCCCTGTCCGTCTTCAGACCGACACGCAGGGCCTGATAAGCCCTGTCTTGCCCGATTATCCCATCCCTTTCTGGGCATGAGGGAATGCTGTCTATGTCGTAGTGGAAGACTACGTCTTCGCTCTTGAGTTCTGAAATCATACAGAAAGTCTAAGGAGTGGAAAATTGAGTGTCAACGTAATATACTCAGACTCATGAAGTTAATTGACCTGGAAAGAGAACTCTTCAGACGGCTCGAGATCGATGAATTTCCCTTCGATATCTCACTGAATGGAATTCAGGTAGGAGCCAGTGAGGACAAGGAGATCAAGAGAGTGGCAGTCGCTGTAGATGCTTGCCAGGCCACTATAGACAGGGCAGTGGAGAAGGGCGCCGATATGCTGTTCGTCCACCACGGTCTCTTCTGGGGGCATCCGCTTGCCATCAGGGGCAGCCACTTCAACAGAGTCAAGAAGCTGCTCGATAATGATGTAGCGCTCTTTGCCTGCCACCTTCCTCTCGATGCCCATCCTGCACTGGGAAACAATGCTCAGATGGCCCTTGCCCTTGGCATCAGGGAGTACGATCCCTTTGCTTCCTACAAGGGCAGGTCCATAGGCTACAAGGGCAGGCTGCCGATGGCCATGAGCCTTTCAGAGATTTCCGCACTGCTGGGCTTTTCGACCGAATGGGGACTCAGGGTGCTGCCCTTTGGAAAGGAGCTGGTCGAGACAGTTGCAATAATCTCTGGCTCAGGTGAGGACGAGATACCGGAGGCGATGGAGGCCGGTGTCGACTGCTACATAACAGGAGAGATCGGGCACACCTGCTACCATACCTGTCTTGAAGAGCACTTCAATGTGATCGCAGGAGGCCACTATCAGACGGAGACCTTTGGTGTAAGGGCCGTAGGAAGGATGATGGAAAAGGCGCTAGGACTCGAGACCTTCTTCATAGAAAGGAGAACCGGGCTATGAGAAGGAGGCTAAGACCACTATCTCTGACTCTTCTTGTAATCCTTCTGGACCAGATAACGAAGGCGCTTGTCGTCTCTCTGATACCTGAGAACACGATAGGAATCTCCCTCTTCGGGGACTTTCTCAGGATAATCCACGTGAGGAATACTGCAGTTGCATTCTCGCTCGGAACCAGCCTGGATGAATCAGTCAAGATTCTTCTTTTCATTATCCTGCCCCTTGTGGTCATGGTGGCAGTCTGTGCATCCATAGTCTCTAAAAAGGGGATGGAGGAGCTTGGAGAGCTTGAAAGGTGGTGCCTTGCAGGAATACTCGGCGGAGGCTGTGGCAACCTTCTGGACAGGATCTTTCGTTCCTTCCGCGTCGTCGACTTCATAAGCAACAGATTCTATGGCCTCTTTGGGATGGAGAGGTGGCCTACATACAATATTGCAGATTCAGCTGTAGTTGTTTCTGTAATAATTCTTGCAATTGCACTAATATCTGAAGGAAAGGGGAAGAACAAATGAACAAGAAGGTCAATACGCTGATATATATGCTGGTCGCAACCCTGATAAACCTGCTTCTAATGGCAGTACTGTACATTGCGGCCTTCATCGCATATGCACTTTTCATAAGCTACTCGGGAATCGATCCGGAATCACCTGTGCTCATCCTGCTGGCACTTGTCTGCTTCATAGTACCTGTGGTCCTGGCCTTCATCATCTACTCGAAGATTGCAGGCTGGGCGATCAACAGGTTCAATCTCGAGGACAAGATGGAATCGCTTTTCACCTTTGGCAGAAGACGCAGGAACAGAGAGGACTAGACCTTGCGCTACTCGCCGTTCAGTTCACTCCGTGACTCCTCCTGGTACAGCTACTCCGATGAACCTGTAATCAGTGGAACCTGGTACAAGCAGCGTCTCTCGGATCCCGATGTTGTGCTTCCAGAGGACTCTCCCGATGGAAGGTGGCATATGTTCGCCCACACCTGGATGGGCATAGAGCACTTTGTCTCGACCTCAGGCTTCGACTGGAAGCCGAGGAAGCTTGTCGTCGTCAGAGGACAGTCTCCTTTCATCTTCAAGCAGGAGCAGACCTTCTACCTTCTCTATGAGACCCATGACAAGGACTATCAGGGGAAGAAGAGAAGGAAGAACACCTCGAGCAGGATATCTGTCATGAAGAGCAACGACCTTGTCATGTGGACGACTCCGGAGGTGCTGCTCGAAGCGAAGGATGTTCCCTGTGCAAGCGACTTCTCGAAGCCCAGGATCTCAAGACCTCAGCTCGTGAACTACAACGGCACCTATCTTCTCTACTTCGGAGCCTCCGAGATAAGGCTGTACGATTCCAGGCAGAAGGCAGCGGCCTACTTCTGTCTTGCGACCTCGGACAAGCTGATGGGCCCCTACAAGGTCCTGCAGAAGCCTCTGATGTCGATCGAACCCGATGGCATATACAACAACCTCGCAGTCGGTTCTGTTAAGGTGATTCCCTGCTCGGACTGTCTTGCTGCAATCCAGAGCTCCTTCGTCTTCGATGAGGAGAGGGGCAGAAGCAAGTCGGTCCTCCTGCTGCTATCCAGCCAGGATGCTCTGAATTTCAAATTCGAGAGGGTCCTGATGGAGCTTCCGGAGAGGGGATGGGCGAGTGGCTACATCTCCTGTGCCGAGGCGGTGAGGATCGAGAACGAACAGAGCTGGTACTGCTACTTCTCTGCAAATGTAAAGGACAGTCTGCTGCCATTTCCATCAAAGGGTGGGCTGGGTCTGCTGCTAGGTCACGACAACGAGAAGGAATAAAAAAACCGCCTTCCGGAGAAGACGGTGACTGAATGGATTTTCATTGGAATTAAGAGACGCTCTCCAAGGGTTCCAAACAACCCTTAATGCTTTTTCCAACTTCACTCTATTGTATCTTCTGCCTTCTTGCAAGCAATTATTTTTGATGTCACATCTTGCAAATATGTCAAAAAGCTCAAAAAAGTGCGAGAATCGCAGTTTTTGGAAAAAGTGTTATTATATTAACATAAAAATTTTCTAGCTGATCTCGCCTCTGGAAGGGTACTTCAAGC
>LVBC01000028.1 GCA_001604265.1 Spirochaetales bacterium Spiro_01 | reverse complement strand
TCACAGTTATAGGAACTTATAATTAATTGTCAAAACGCAAAAAAGAAAATTTGAGAAAAAAGTAGAAATATTTTCATTTAGGGTAGATACTACTAGACAAGGGAATATGCTGTATGAATTCCATTGAGCGAAGAAATGAGATAATGCGAATGCTCAAGAAGTATGGAACTGCCAATGTCCAGACACTGGCAGACAGGACCGGCGTATCCAGCGTCACGATCCGCAATGACCTGACATTCCTTGCCGAGCAGGGGATGATCGTCAGGACCTTCGGCGGTGCTGTGATTGCAAACCAGAAGGATATGGTCCGTCTGGTCTCCAACGTCATGAATGAGTACCAGAAGCAGAAGAGCTCTATTGCAGAAGAGGCAGCAAGGCTCGTCTGTGGTGGCATGCACGTTCTGATAGACACAGGCAGCACCACCTATCAGCTTATTCCATATCTCAGGAATCTCCCGATCACGATCGTTACCAACTCCCTTCTGATCGCATCCCAGATAAAGGCCGACACACTGCCGGATCTGGTACTTGTGGGTGGGGACCTCAGCAAGTACTGCATGGGCTTTGTCGGTTCTGCGGCACTCAGCTCGCTTGAGCAGGTGTATGCAGACATCCTCTTTCTCGGAGCAGCCGGCTACTCCATAGAGGACAATGTGCTCACCTGCGAGAACCTCCAGGAGGCAACAGTCAAGCAGTGCATGATCCGCCACGCAAAGAAGGTCGTTCTGCTTGTGGACTCCTCGAAGCGAGAGAAGAAGGGCTTTGCCGCCTTCGGAAGGATGAGCGACGTGGACATCATGATCACGGACGACATGGATGAGGAGGATCTGGATCGACTCAGGGAGATGGAGATAGAGGTGGTCATCGCTAACGAGGACCAATCCTAGCATAGGCACTTATACCTCAACCGAGGTGCACATATTCAAGGAGGAAAAGAAATGAAAAAATGTTTGATCGTTTTATTCCTGGCAATGATTCTGGTCACAAGTCTGTTCGCTCAGGCCGTAGCAGAAGAAGCACCAGTCAGCAACGAGCCGATCACAATCGAATTCTGGACACATGAGGATGCCAGCCGTCAGGCTCTCGAGGAGCAGTACATTGCCGAGTTCGAGGCAACTCATCCAAATGTGAAGATCAACCGCTCGGTCTATTCATCCACAAAGATTCCTGAGATCGTCCTTACTGCATTCGCAGCCGGTCAGGGCCCAGATATCTTCAATCTCCAGATCAGCCACGAATACTCGTACATCGTCAATGGTCTCGTAGCTCCGATCGACTACAAGGCAATTGGCTTCGAGAATGCAGAGAAGTTCAAGGCCCACTATATGGATGGCATCCTTGACCCTGTGACCTATGATGGCAAGATCTACGGCATGCCGCTCGAGATCACCAACTGGGTCATCTACCTGGACAAGAACGTATTCCGCGATGCCGGTCTCGATCCTGACAAGGATTACCCAAAGACCTGGGAAGAGATGGTAGAGCTCGCACCGAAGATCATCAAGAGAGATGGCGACATCATCACAAGACGCTGCTTCGACTTCAACTATGACCTTCCAATTCCACAGTTCCAGCCGATGATCGAGCAGTGCGGTGCTGCCTTCGTCAGCGAGGATGGCAAGGAAGCAATCGTTGGCAAGGAGGGCTGGATCAAGTTCCTGACCTTCATGCAGCAGTGGGGCCCATGTGGCAAGAACTACGGTTCTCCAGTTCTCAGGATCGCCAGAAAGTTCATCAACAACGACAATAACGATATGGCAATGGCAATGGCCGGTCTCTATCAGGAGCCAAGAATCCAGAAGGCAAATCCGGACTACTACAACAGCGACAACTGGTGTCTGGTCCCATTCCCAAGATTCAAGGATGCAGATCCATCAGCTCCAAGCGCAAGCTTCATCGCACACTACTACATGGTCAATGGGGGAATCCCAAGCGCAAAGCAGAAGGTCTGCTGGGAGTTCGTCAGCTACATGCTCTCGCACCCAATCGACTACCTCGTAAAGGGTGGCACAATCGTACAGCCAGTTGCTGGTATTCTCGATACTCCTGAGATGCAGGCACTCAGAGACTCCGATGTCGTCCTCTCCGATCTTGCAAACAGCGACTGTATCATCTATGGCGACTACAGCCCAGAGTTCGAGTCACTGCTCAAGAACGCTATCACGGCAGTCATGATCGAAGGTGTCTCACCTGAAGCTGCATATGAGAACCTGAAGAAACTGGCACAGGATGTCCTCGACAGCAAATAATAGTCTCAATCAGTGACCAATGGGTGCTCTTCGGGGCACCCATTCTTTTTTTCTCTTCCCGATAGACAATGATAGCTGCCCGAAGGCAGCCATCATCGCAAGCTATCGAAGATGTATCAGTAGACGAGCTTTCCCTCTTCGCACATCCTGGAAAAGAGCTCTCTTGCCCTTTCGATCGGAAGATGCATCAGAGGATCCATCAGGAAGGCCTCGAACAGCTTCTCATCATCCTTCTCCCAGATCGCATCCAGAGCTATCTCCTGCTCATCGGATATCCTCCTTACGAGATTCTGGATTGCAAGTGGTGGATCTTTCGAGATGATAGGGACGACAGAGTCCTGTGACAGATAACCGAGGCTCTCGACTATCCTTCCCTTTGGAAGGTATGCAATCTGTCCTTCATTCGGCCTGTTCATGTTGGTCTTCAGTGGCTGACCACCCAGAAGTGCCATCATTATGTCAACTCCCTCCTCGCCACTTGGCCTTGCTACAAGCTCATCATCCGTAAAGACCTTTGCTCTCTTCTGCTCAGCGTTCTTCAGCCTCCAGGAGTATGGTGTCCTGATCACACCATATCGGTTCAGCTCCTCGTCGCTAACAAGCAGCCATGGGACGAATTCGGCAAGATGCCTGTCGCCTGCAGCTCCAAGTGCGCCGAAGGTCTTCAGGAACCTGTATGCGACCAGCTGGTCACAGTCGAACCACTTCTCCTTCTGGATCCTCTCCCTTGCAATGGCAGTGTGGTCTTCGAAGGTCCCTGGATCATTCGCCTTCTTCCACACGAGAGGCATCAGATCGTGTCCCTGCCACCAGGCACCGGTTATGAATGTGAAGTGGTTCACACCTGTAAGGTCTATCCTCAGCTCCCTTCTGTTGGGAAGCACTCCGTACTCCTTCTCGACGAGGCGGCAGAGCACATCCTCTGTATGGAAGACCTCGTGGCAGCAGCCGAAGGCCTTGATGGCAGGAAATGCCCTGTAGAGTGCTGCAGTACAGAGAGTCATCGGATTCGTGTAGTTGATCACCCAGGCGTTCGGACAGACCTTCTCGATTGCCCTTGCAAAGTCGAAGAAGAGAGGCAGCGCCCTGCGTGCCCTTATCAGGCCACCGGGACCTGTAGTATCGCCGACCGTCTGGAGTATCCCATACTCCTCTGGAATGCAGAGGTCTGCATACCTGCACTCGGTCCTTCCCGGCTCGATCGCGATAAGCACCAATTCGGCACCGGTGAGGGCCTTCTCGAGGTCATCCTCTGCTACATATGAAAAGCGTCCCTCGGAGCCGTTGATCCTCAGCATCCTTTCTCCGACCTCGACATTGTTCCTGGCAGCCTCTCCATCTATATCGTGGAGGACGACAGTCCCCTTTACATCCTTGCAGATTGCAAGGTCCTTCATGAAGTTTATGGCCCAGAGGCGGCTTCCACCTCCGATAATACAGATACGGATCTCTTTCATCGCATCCTCCTTTCTGTGATTATGCATCATTTCAGCCCTGTCGGCTATCTTGCCTGAAGTGTATAGCCCTCTTTCACAGTGAACCTGTTTGCAGAAGGAAGACAGTGGTCTTCTGCGCTTATGGCGTGGTAGGCGTGCAGGAAGGAGAAGAAGGAGTGTGGAAGATTATCCTTGTCAGAGCTCTCACGGTATGTAAGGTACACTCTTCGCCTGCAGAAGCTGTCCCTGACCTTCAGTCCGACGCAGTCACCCAGCTTTCCTGTCTTCGAAAAGCTGTTGTATGTGCTCTCCGGAATGAAGATGAAGCCTCCATTGCGCTGTATCTGTATGAAGGGGTCGTACACCTCCCTTATGTTCCCGATGTGGGCTCCGGCAAGGCGGAAGAACTCCTGGAAGAGCGCGACAAGGCTGCCTGAATTCTGATAGACCATAAGGTTCTCCCCATCGAGCATCGCAATCGGGATGACCTTGTCCTCGGCATACTGGAAGCTGCGGTTCACAAGCACGTAGACAGGCTCGTCGATCAGCTCCTCTGAGGTAAGATCGTGGTCCGGGTCCTCGATCCCTCTCAGTGTCAGCATCAGATCCAGCTCCCCTGACTTCAGCTTCCTCACAGCCTGCCAGGAGGAGCAGTAGCTGCGCTCGAAGGAGATCTTCGGAAAGAACTGCTGGAACATCAGCATCGTCTCATCTGCGTTGTCCACTACATCTGTATAGTACCTGAGATGGGTCTGGTTCTGGTTCTTTCTCCTGTCCAGCAGGTAGTAGAACTCCTCGGCCTTCTCGACAAGCTCATTGCCCTTCTGATAGAAGAATCTTCCATCATCGGTGAGCTCAAGGCTTCTTCCGTTCTTTCTGAAGAGCTGCAGCCCGACCTCCTCCTGTATCTGGTGGAGAGTCTGGCTCAGGGCCGGCTGTGTTATATTGAGCTTCTCTGCTGCCCTGGTCATGTTGCCCTCGTCTGCCAGGGTCAGGATGTACATTATCTGTCTTATTTCCATGACCCTATTATATCCCCTATATAATATAAGTTGAACTTATATTTCCATAAAAATTTCAAATTGGAACTTTCCGGGCAGAAGAAATAGGATTTAGTCGCAGATCAAAAAAGGAAGTACACATATGGAAATCAAATTCTACAAGCACGAACCCATCCCAATGGAGCTGCACAAGGTCAAGATCGTCCAGCAGCTCAATCTCCTCCCGGGCAACCAGAGACTCCAGAAGCTCTACGACTCGGCCTTCAATACCTTCCAGCTCCACAACATCGATATCTTCATGGATATGCTGACGGACTCAGGTGTCAATGCGATGAGCGACAACATGCAGGCTGCAATGCTGAGGGCAGATGATGCATACGCTGGCAGCGAGACCTTCTACAGGATGGCGAGAAAGCTCTCCGATATCTTCGGCATCAACTACTTCCTGCCGGCACATCAGGGCAGAGCCTGCGAGAACATCCTCGCAACACACTTTGTGAAGCCGGGCAAGGTAGTAATAATGAACTACCATTTCACGACAGCCAAGGCGCACATCACAAGACTCGGCGGAAGAGTCGAGGAGCTTGTAAAGGACGAGGGCCTCATACCAAGGAGCAACCTCCCGTTCAAGGGAGACATCGACCTCGAGAAGCTCGAGGCCTGCATCCAGAAGGAGACTGTCGAGAACGTCGCCTTCCTCCGTCTCGAATCCGGTACCAACCTCATCGGCGGCCAGCCAATGAGCTACCAGAACATGAAGGATGCTGTTGCAATTGCCAACAAGTACGGAATTCCAACAGTCCTCGATGCCTCCCTGCTCCAGGACAACATCTACTTCATAAAGACCAGAGAGGATGGAATGAAGCAGAGAAGTCCGGCCGAGATTCTGCGCATGATCGCAGACCTCTTCGACATCGTCTACTTCTCGGGCAGGAAGTTCGGCTTCGCCCGCGGCGGTGGTATCCTCGTTCGCGATGAGAAGATGTTCCATGCAATGGAGGACTATGTCACAATGTTCGAGGGCTTCCTCACATATGGCGGCATGTCGGTCAAGGAGATGGAGGCACTTACAGTCGGCTTCGAGGAGTCGCTCAACATGGATGTCATCTCCCAGGGCCCACAGTTCATCGAATACGCAGTAAAGCAGCTCGATGACTACGGCGTTCCAGTAATCACCCCAGGCGGTGGTCTCGGAGCCCATCTCGATGCTATGCAGATCTGCTCGCACGTTCCACAGGAGGAGTATCCTGCCGGTGCACTCACCTGCGCACTCTATCTCTGCGGTGGAATCCGCGGCATGGAGAGAGGAACACTATCGGAGGAGAGAAATGCAGATGGCTCCGAAAGGTTCGCATCGATGGAGCTTGTAAGGCTTGCCTTCCCAAGAAGAGTATTCACACTCTCGCAGACCGAGTACGTCATCGACAGGGTCAAGTGGGTATACGACCACAGAGAGCTGATCGGAGGACTTCGCTTCACTCACGAGCCGAAGACCCTGCGCTTCTTTACAGGTCGTCTCGAGCCGACCTCCGACTGGCCTCACAAGCTGCTTGCAGCCTACCAGGCAGAATTCGGAAGAGACCAGTAATACAGGAATGAAAAGACGGCTTCAGGGCATCAGACGATGCCCTGAAACTGTTTAATGGGACAATAATCAGAAGTATATCGGGTTTGTCCAGGCCCTTTTTCCCTCCGAGTCGATTATCTCGACTCTCACATACTTCTCTCCACCCTTCAGAGTGTATCTCATCTCTGTAGTGTTTCTATCGAAGTTCGCTTTGCCTCGGGCAGGCCAGGTTATGAAGTGCACCTCATCGGCTTCAGAGCACTTGATGTATACCTCGTCTCCATCCAGCCCCCAGTCGATTATCCTCGGACCCATCGTCGAGTAGTAGTTGCCACCTCTTATGTTCTCGAGGATGTCATGTCTCGACAGGGAGGGTGCATTGACCATTATCCAGCCACCGAAGTGGTCATCCTGCTTTGTGTGCCCGTGAGTATCATCGCAGGCAACTGCAAGAGTGTGCCTTCCATGGCGCAGAAGCGTATCCCAGACATATTCGGCATGCCCCTCATGGCAGAGACACTCGGTTCCGGTGTTGAAGACCTCGATGGCATCGAAGTTCTTCAGCTCGAGCAGCTCCGAAATCTCCATCCTGGACCAGGTCGGGTGCGCGATCGAGATGAACACATTCCTGTCCTCGCCTCTCATCTGATCGAGAAGCTGCTGGGCGGTCATTGTATTCCTGTCTCCCTTTTCGCGCCTGAAGGAGCACTCCTCCTCTGTTTCATCGGAAAAGAGTCCGATGACATGGATGCACTTCACCTTGTCGACATATGAGATATCTCTCTCCCAGGCAGGAAGCAGCAGGAAGTTCCTGTCTCCCCAGCTTCTCCTGCTTGTCATGAGATTGTGATCCGTGATTGCAAGGAAGTCATAGCCATGGCTTCTATACAGCCCGATCTGCTCCTCTGGAGTCAGGGAACCATCGGAAAGCGTAGTATGGCTATGGTAGTTTCCCTTGAACCAGTGCCCATTGTCATTGAACGCTGACTGCATCATTTCCCGCTCCCCCCTTCATTAGCTTGAACTCTACAAAGAAGATCAGGACTCCGACAGCAAGACCCATGACACTGAAGATATAGCTTGGAAGGACCATCATTGCTCCGGCTGCAATCAGGACCACACGGGTCGGCATGCTGACATCACGCCTGAAGTACCCGGTAATTGCAATATCGATGAACACGACGCCGACAATTGCAGTTACTATCGCAAAGATGATATTCACGATCGGTCCGGAGAGTATCAATGCAGGGTTGTAGCAGAACGTGAATGGGATTATGAATGCAGGCAGGGCGATCATGCATGACAGACCTCCGACTCTGATCCACTTTGCCTTGGCAAGTCCGCTTGCCATGAAGACTGCAACGCATACAGGTGGTGTGATTGCAGAGAGACATGCGTAGTACATGACGAAGAGGTGTGCAACGATATATGGGAAACCCAGAGTTACCAGAGGTGGTGCAAGGACTGCAGCTGCAAGAACGTAGGCAGCAGTCGTTGGAAGACCCATACCGAGAACGATGCAGACGAACATTGCCAGAACGAGACAGATGAACGGATTGCCCTGACCGAGAGAGACGATGACATCCGAAAGCTTTACGCCGAAGCCAGTCAGGTTGATCAGAGAGACAGTTATCTGGCTTCCGGCCAGAATGCCGCACATATCGACTATGCTGGTCGTGCCATTCATGACCGTCTTGTAGCAGACAGTGCCTGTATTCTTTGCGACCTTCTTCACATCTCCCTTTGTCTCTACCAGATACTTCAGGATGTACATGGCAAGTGCCCCATAGGTTGCCCAGTAGGCACCCATCAGGACTGTGTAGCCGCGCAGGATGAAGGTAACGAAGATGACAAGAGGAACGACGATTACAAGATAATCGAAGAGTCCGACCTTAGGCTTCTCATTCGAGCCCTTGATCTTCAGCCTTGCTGAAATCAGATGGATTGATACGAAGCAGCTGACATAGTACAGGAGGGCCGGTACTATGGCCGCCTTTGCAATCGAGAGGTAGCTGACACCGATGAGCTGGGCCATGATAAAGGCTGCTGCGCCCATGATAGGTGGCATTATCTGTCCACCGGTCGAGGAGACAGCCTCTACTGTTGCGGCCCACTCGTTCGGATAGCCCGCCTTCTTCATGGAAGGAATAGTGAAGACGCCGGTCGCAACGACATTTCCAATTGCCGATCCGGAGATCATTCCAAAGAGAGACGAGGAGACGCAGGCGACCTTGGCAGAACCACCAGTGAACCTGCCTGTAAGCCTCTGTCCCATATTGATGAAGGTCTCGGCACCACCGGTACCTGAGAGGATGGCTCCGAAGATACCGAACATTGCAAGCATCGTTGCAGAGAGGCCGAGCATTGTGCCCCAGACACCTCTAGTATTGTGGTAGAAGGTCTGGAAGACAAGGTTGAAGGAGAAGTTCTGATGACCCCATACGCCAGGGAACATCTCTCCGTAGAAGGCGTAGATGAGGAAGGCGATTCCCAGTACAGGGAAGGTCCAGCCTACACTTCTTCTGCTTGCCTCGAGGATGAGGAATACGATGACAACGGCAAAGAACTTATCGAATGGTCCCAGCCACTGCAATGGGTCGTAGAGCACCTTGTCGGCGATTGCGGCCAGATACAGACAGGCAGAACACGAAACGACTGCAAGGATGATATCGTAGAAGGGAACATTGCCCTTTCCCTTCTCCTTCTCTCTTTCGCCTATCTTCTTCGTAGCCGGCTTCAGAATGAAGAGCAGCGTCAGGACGAAGGAGAGATGAATGCTTCTCTGGATTATATCGGAATAGGGACCCCGTCCGGTCGTGAAGAGCTGGAAGCCGACAAGACCGAATGAGAGGATCCTGACTACCCAGGTCCAGAATCTGTTTAGTTTTCTCATGATTTGATACCTTTAAACAGGGCATCCCCACCATTAGCGATGAGGATGCTCCCGATTTGAATAGAACTTACTTCTCCTTGTATTCAGGTGGAATCAGCTCTGCTGGTACGTCATAGCCGTGCTCCTTGAGATACTGTACTGTACCTGCGTGGAGTGGAGTCTTGGCTGTTGCAAGGGTCATTGCAGGAACATCGTTGTTTGCACCATTTGGATATCCGGTCTGCCAGATGCTCTTTCCATCCTCCCACATTGCCTTGAAGATGTCGTAGCCATCCTGCTGGCTGAAGTCGAGGGTGCACTGGATGCCCTGGAAGGTGGACATACAGAAGGTGTCGTGGTCGATTCCGCTGTATGCGCCAGCTGGGACTGTACCTGTTGCGATCGATGGGATTGCAGCCAGGATCTTGTCCATATCCTCCTTGGAGATCTCGAGCATGTCTGCAGGTCTGTTGGCGTTGCACTGTGTTACGAACGAGTCAGGATATGAACCGGTCTTTACAGTACCTACGATCTGGCGGTTGGAGTATGCATCGGCTGCATCCGGCTGGCCAGCTTCGAAGTAGTTAGGATGGATGCCGAGGACATCGAAGGCCTGATGGATGACTACGGATGCTGCGGTTCCTGTACCACCTGGGTTGAATGGCTTTCCATCCAGCTCATAGATAGACTTGATGCCTGTATCCTTGCCGACGATGATCTGAATTGGGGTGCTCTGATAGTACCACAGGATTCTGAAGTCCTTGAACGGACTGCCGTTGAAGGTCTTTCCTGTTCCGGTGTAGGACTCGAAGTCGGTGTTGGATATGGAGTTTGCAATCTTGACCTCACCATTTCTGATTCTCTTGGTGTTGTCTACATTTCCACCGGATTCGGAGACTGTGATCGAGAACTGGGGACAGTACTCATTGATGACCTTTCCGATAGAGACGACATATGGGAAGAGGCCAGATGAGGATGCGACAGCTGCCATTGTAAGATACTGCTTCTTCGGAGCAGCAGAAGCAGATTCGGATGAACCGTTTGCGAAGACTGATGATACTGCCATAAGTACGATCAGCAGCATAACAAGTGCTTTTTTCATTACCTTTCTCCTTTATAACTTCTATTAATTCCAAAGCTAACAAAAGCCTATTGTTACCCCCATTTTCTGCCTTATAAGTCGGGATGTCCAATATAAGTTTT
>LVBC01000027.1 GCA_001604265.1 Spirochaetales bacterium Spiro_01 | reverse complement strand
TTTGCCCTGCATGGGCAACAACTTGGTGGTGAAAGTCCACTGCGGGAACAGCCTAAGGGAAAAAGAACCCTAGAACCGCTAGCTAGAGGCAAGGGCACTGTAGCAATACATGGTCTGAAGGAAGCCCGAGGCAAATCTGCGAGCTCACGGACAGAAACTGCATACAAGGCATGGCAACTGGATGAATCTGCATGAAGTGATGAAATCCAAGGCTGAGGGAGCCATGTAAATGCAGGGGCTACATGCAGAGAAGGTTGTTGCGCCTTAACGGGGGAGGTCCGCACGGTGTCTCGGGACTGCAACATCGTCGATGGGGACATAGAAAATCGAACGTGCGGAAGTCAGCAGAGGCCATAGTAGCATCTGGAGAGGATGCGAAGGGCCGAACAATCATAATCCTTTCGAAGGAGGAAAGGGGGACGTGGCAACAACAGCAGATACCTCGGAAAGGGGCTCAGCAGTGGCCATGCCGGAACAGAGACCATGAGAGAAGGAAACCCAAAGGTACCGCACACAGAACTGTGCAGGAAGATGCTCTCGCCTCAGAACCTTGGAATAGCCGTGCAGAATGTGAAGCGGAACAAGGGAGCGGCCGGTGTCGATGGTGTGGGAATCGATGAAATCGACGAGTACATGAAGGACAACTGGACACGCATAGAGGAACAGATTCTTGCGAGGAAGTACAGGCCTAAGCCGGTCAGGAGGAAGGAGATTCCAAAAGACAACGGAGGTGTGAGGCTTCTTGGAATACCATGCGTCATAGACCGCGTGATACAGCAGGCGATGGTGCAGGTACTGCAACCGGTCTTCGAGCCGGAATTCTCCGACTACAGCTACGGCTTCAGGCCGGGACGCAGTGCGGAGGATGCGGTAAGGAAGGCACAGGAGTATATGGCCGAGGGCTACAGGCATGTAGTCGACCTCGACCTGTCGAAGTTCTTCGACACGGTGAATCACGACCTGATGCTGACACTCATCGATGCAAGGATGGGGGACAAGGATGTGAGAAGGCTCATATTCGAGTACCTCAAGTGCGGAGTGATGAGCGATGGCAGTTTCACGGCAACCGAGACTGGGACACCGCAGGGTGGCCCGCTGTCACCACTGCTGTCGAACATCTATCTGACCCCATACGACCTCAAGCTCGAGGAAAGAGGACTGAGGTTCGTAAGGTATGCCGATGACTGCAACATATTCACCAAAAGTGGATATGCAAGCAGAAGGGTGAAGGCGTCTGCAATAAGATTCCTCGAGAACCGACTCAAGCTCAAGGTCAACATGGACAAGACCGAGGCCAGGAGAGCCGTGGGCTCATCCTTTCTCGGATTCCTGTTCATCACGACCAGGAGACAGAAGAATGGCGACCTCGGGAAATGCAAGCCAAAGCCGAAGAAGCTCGAGAAGTTCAAGAAGACGCTCAAGGATATGACACAGAGGAACTGTGGAAGGAACATACACTCCATAGTCAGAGAAATCAATGCATATCTCAGAGGGTGGATGAACTACTATGCGAGGAGCAGTCTCAAGGTCTACATCGGGGAGATTGCAAGCTGGCTGAGGAGAAGGCTCCGGCAGATACTTTGGAAACAGTGGAAGACGGGGAAGAACCGCAAGCATCAGCTGAGACTTCTAGGAGTGAACGAGATAAGAATCAGCACTCTGACAGGAGCAGGCTCCAACTCGTACTGGAAGATGGCAAAGGTGCTCGGAAGGTATATCTCGAACGATATGCTTGAAAGGGCATATGGACTGATTCCAATCGAGGAAACATGGAAGGAGCTGCATGCAAGAAGGATGATGATGGACAGAAGGTCAAGGACTAGTGATGAGCAACTGCTGTTAGGGTTAGAATATGATTGAACCGCCGTATACCAGACCGGTACGTACGGTGGTGTGAGAGGAAAGCCTCAGCTGGAAAACGGATGCTGAGGCCTACCTACTCGATTTTGCCTGATGAAAAAAAACTATCTGTTCCTCTCTACCACAGTTATGCAGTTCCTTACCTTGACAAAGAAGGTGTCCGGAGCCTGGAGGATGGAAAAGTCCTCCTTCATCGAACAGCCTGTGCAGGGAAGACCCATCGCATCATGTCTGTAGCAGGTGCGCGAGATGAAGACGGGTGGTTCATAATCTGTTACTGTCGGTTCGAAGGGCCATTGACCCTCCTTGGTGCTTCTCTCGAACCAGAGGTATCCACCTACAAGACCTGGAATCTCATCAAGAAGAGAGAGGGCAGCATAGCGGTTCGAAAGGTAGAGGAAGATGTCGATGAAGTAGTCGAACTCAGGGTGTGATTTTGCAAAGCGCACCTGAGCTATGTTGTTGAGTCCTATCGTCACATTCTCATGTCCCTTGACTGCCTTGAGCATCTCCTCGAAGGTCTTCTCCTCTGTAAAGGTGATGGGAGGAAATGAAAAGTATGTCCTTCCATCTATCCTCTTTGCCTTCAGTGACCAGGGAAGATCATCGGCAAGAAGCTCTCGCTCTGGAAGTACGATGCTCTCCTTGAGCCTGGCTGTCTCTGCAATCTCAGGCCTTGCAGGCCTGACTTCGTCGAGAAGTGCATAGAACTCCCTTCTGAACTCCTTCATCACAGAAGGAGGAAGGAATGGGAAGCGGATTCCACTCTCATTTCTGAATGTCAGGTTTCCAAGCGTATATCTGCTCTCTCCGGATTGTGAGAAGTGGTGCTCTATCGTCTCCTTCGGTTCGATCGGTCTCTTCGCTTCCTGGAGCATGAGAGGCCGTGTTATGCTCTTTCCCAGACTGGTGGCTGTGATCGAATCACCTCCAAGTGTGACTGCAATCTCTACAGGCTTCCTGAAGAGAGGAATCTGGACAGATGGTGTCTTCTCCCTTCTCGTGGAGTCGGAGATCTTGTAGACCATGTTTCCAAGTAGTCTTTCATCGGATTCCAGACGAAGTGTAACATTGTCTTCTGTACTTCTCAGTATGCTTGCAGAGAATTTGTGGGAAACAGGAAGGCCGAATCTATCCTCTGTGAAGTACTGCAGGCCATCATGGTTCTCGATCCTGACCTTGGTCTCGATTGTGATAGCAGAAGGATTCTGCCTGACTATCCTGCCGCACTCAGCTCCCATATGCCCTGGGTACGGACCCGAGAGCAGTGAGGGACGGTTCTTCTCGTAGTGGAAGTATCCAGTACCGCTCTTGCGTTCAAAGCTTGTCTCTACATCCTGCAGACTCTGTCCATCAGCCTTTCCTGTGTCGAGAATGGACCTGTAGTACCTCGTTACAGCGGCAACATACTCGGGACTCTTGAGTCTTCCCTCTATCTTTGCGCTGTCTATTCCAATCTCGTTCAGCCTCAGGATCTCCTCTCCGATCCTGAGATCCTCCATGGAGAAGAAGTAGCCGTTCTTTCCCGTATCCGTATCTGTGAACCAGCTCCTGCAGATCTGGGCACACTCGCCCCCATTTGCACTTCTGCCGCACTTGAGGAAGGAGGCAGAGCAGAGGCCGGAAAAGCCGTAGCAGAGGGCGCCGTGGATGAAGGCCTTGAGCTGGACGTCCGGACACTCCCTTCTTATCTTCTCTATCTCCCTGAATGTAAGTTCACGTGAGAGTACGACACGCTCGAACCCCAGATCGACCAGCTCTCTTACACCCTCTGAGGTGTGGACAGCAAGCTGGGTCGAACCGTGGATCGGAAGAGAGGGAAAATACTCTCTCATGATTTTGGCAATGCCCAGGTCCTGTGTGATGATGCCATCGCAGCCATAGAAGTCGATCATTGCAAGCAGGTCGATGCAGTGGTCGAGATTTCTATCATCGATCAGCGTGTTGACAGTCACATATATCTTCTTTCCATTCCTGAGAGCGTAGGCCCTGACCTTGGAAAGGTCCTCTTCAGAGAAGTTCACTGCTCCCTTTCGGGCAGAGAACTCCCTGAGGCCGAAGTAGACGGCATCGGCTCCATAGCTGAAGGCTGTAAGTGCAGTTTCAAGGCTGCCTGCGGGTAATGCGAGTTCTATCATGCGAATGACAATGATAAGGCTTGTTTGCCTCTCTTTCAAGATGCTGTGTACCTAACAACTCTTCGTCTCAGAAAGAGATGTAGAGGAAGTTGGATGCATTCCCTCTCTCTTTCCTTTTTGCCCCCTCTGTCCTATCATTTTCCTATGAGTCAGACAGAAAGGATCAACTACATCGGGAAGGCACTGGTCGAAAGGGGTGGAGTCACTCTCAAGGAGGTAGCAGAGGAGTTCGGTGTCAACACCAGGACTGCCTGCCGCGATATAGAGTACATGAGGGACAGGCTGGATGCTCCGATCGAGTTTTCAAGAAGAAACCACTGCTATGAGCTTGTAAAGCCCTGGGGCGACTATACGAACCTCGAGGAGAGGATGATCATACTGGCAGCCTACATGAACTCGCTTCTCGATACGATTCCACTTGGTTCCACTATAAGCGATGGAGTTAAGGATACCATCTCGCAGGGGCTTGGCATGAAGGGGCGCAGAGTCCTCGAGAGAGTGGATTACAGGGCCCAATCCATAGACCTTCCCGACTACTCTGTCTTCAAGGGCATATGCGATGCAATAGCCGCAAACTGCGCAATTCGAATTGACTACTTCAATCTGAAGGGAGAGCGGAGCGAGGGAAGGATAGTCGAGCCAGAGAGGCTGATAAACTACAACTCCAGCTGGTACATGGTCGCCTTCGACCACAGGAGGAACGCTCTGAGGCAGTTCCACCTTTCCAGAATCCAGAACATCGAACTTGTCAGGGACATCGAGATCAGAAGCATCCCTGCAAACGAGATGGAGAGCTTTCTCTCCGGTTCGTTCGGCATCTTCTTCGGTCGCAGGATAGAACACTGCACGATCCACTTCTCAGGCCTTGCGGCCAGAATTGTGTCGACACAGCTCTGGCACAAGTCTCAGAGGATGAAGCACAACGAGGATGGCTCCATAGATATGACGATTCCGGTATCCAGCTACAAGGAGCTTCTCAATCGGGTGATCTCATTCGCAGGAGAGGCTGTACCGGTCTCTCCCGAGAGCTTTGTGGACGAGTACAGGAGGACGATAACCCGCATGTACGAGTCCCTGTAGTATCCAGGTCGGCACCCATCGAAAAAATGAAAATTCTTCCGGATTTTCCATTCACTACGACACTATATGTCGTAGTGAATGGGTCATCATTGCCATATCAAAGGGAGAAAACAGTATGGAAATCAAGAAGAGACCCGGAAGAAAGATCGCTGCAGAGAAGAGAAGGATAGCTCGCGAGACGATGAAGAGCTTCATCGGCTCCAAGGAGTTCTATGCACTCGACAGGAAGGTCCAGATTGCAATCCTCCAGCTCTGTCCTTCTGTAAAGGAACCAGAGAGAGAAGAGGAGATCGACATCAGACCCTTCGTGACCTACAGGGAGCTGCGCCATGCCCTATAACGATGATTTTGCCCAGCAGATGACGATTGCTCTGGAGGAGGACAGGAAGGACAGGAAGATACTTGGATTCCTGCTGTCGATGATCGTGATCGGAGTCGTCTACATTACGGTTCTTGGGACGATGATGGTGCTGTAGAAGTAGAGAAGGACCGCCAATGGCGATCCTTCTCAGGAGAATATCTTCTATAAACACTACTAATACTGAATCAGTATAACATCGCCCTTGTGTATTTAGAAACAATTTTTTTCGCATAGTGCCATGGAATTGGCCAATCGGAAACAGCTCTGATCCGATAGGTCATTTCCTGGCAGCCTGTGCGCTGGGAGTACTGATTTATCTTGCTGCCCGTATTCTGCTATCATGGTGCTGTCATGGATTTCGAATATGTAAGTACTGGTGAAAGGCTTGAAGGACTCATTTCCCACTTCAATGGAAAGGAGAGGATCGCAGTCGACTTCGAGGGTGAGTTCAATCTCCACATATACGGAGAGCACCTGTGTCTCATACAGGTCTTCGATGGAGAGCGCTACTATATAATAGACCCACGGAGCAGGGCCATGAGCAGAGAAGCTCTCATCTCCTTCTTCAATTCCAAGGTGAAGAAGGTGTGGTTCGATATGCAGAGCGACAATTCGCTTCTGAAGAAGAACTACAATACGACACTTGTGAATGTTCTCGATGTGCGCGTAATGGCAATGTGCCTGGGCTATACGGGAAACCTCACTGGCCTGGTCGAGAGGTATCTGGGGATCAGGGTGGAGGTTGAGGAGAAGAAGAAGCTGCAGCAGACCAACTGGCTTAAAAGACCGCTTTCCGCCGAGCAGCTTTCATATGCACTTTCAGATGTCGAGTATCTCTTCCAGCTGGAGGATGTGCTTACTTTGGAAATAGAGAAGGCAGGGCTCGAGAAGATGTTCTCCTCTCAGATGAAGAAGGCAAGCATTGTTGGAGAGGAGAAGCCCGGCTGGAAGAAGATAGGGAACTGGAAGTTCCTGAATGGAGAGCAGAGAGAGGCAACGCGGGAGTACTTCATCGCCCGCGATGTCGTTGCCAGGCGCTTCAATGTTCCTGCCTACTTCGTCCTGGACAAGCACAGGATATCGGATGCAGGAAAGGCCTGCCCGAAGACAGAGGAGGAGCTCTTCAGGATCCTTGGGACCCTGAACACACGCTTCGAGAGCTATCTGACAGAGAGCATGAAGAGGGCCTTCAGGAACCTGCAGCAGAAAAAAGAGTGCTGACCCTTCTGGATCAGCACCTGCAATCGAAAAAGCGCCTGAATTACTTTCCGAAGTATCTCTTCAGAAGACCTGCAAAGGCCTTTCCATGTCTTGCTTCGTCTCTTGCCATCTCATGGACTGTGTCGTGGATTGCATCGAGGTTGTACTTCTTTGCGAGCTTTGCAAGGTCGGTCTTTCCTGCTGTGGCACCATTCTCGGCCTCTACTCTCATCTTGAGATTCTTCTCGGTGCTGTCGGTGAGTACTTCACCGAGCATCTCAGCGAACTTTGCTGCGTGTTCAGCCTCCTCGAGTCCTGCCTTCTCCCAGTACAGTCCAATCTCAGGATAGCCCTCGCGATGGGCGACGCGGGCCATTGCAAGGTACATGCCCACTTCGGTGCACTCTCCCTCGAAATTCTGTCTCAGCCCAGCGATTATCTCTTTTCTGACCTCTTCTGGAACATCATCGCCGAACTGCTTGCCAACGCCAACGACGTGCTCGGCAGCCCATGTCATATTCTCTTCCTGCTTGATGAACTTCGAACCTGGACACTTGCAGATAGGGCAGATGGATGGGGCCTCTGGACCCTCATGAACATAACCACAAATAGGACATACCCACTTCATACTGTTTTCCTCCTGGAAATATTAGTTATCGTCTGTTTCGACATTATAGAGCAACAGAAAGCAAAAGAAAACAGTGTAATAGTTTAAATAGTTGCAATGTAAAAAGTTAGCATATGCTCACTTTTTATAGGCAGTCTTTTCGAGAGG
>LVBC01000026.1 GCA_001604265.1 Spirochaetales bacterium Spiro_01 | reverse complement strand
GGGCTTTTCGGACCTATCGCTGGCACTCGGCATAGCTCTTGTAAAGGATGGTCCAAGATGAGAAGGCTTTCGATCATCGCACTTTCACTGCTTCTGATCTCATGCGAGCTTTCACAGAAGCAGGATGAGGGAAAGATATATCTCATCTCTGCATCCCTCGACTACAGGAACACCTCCGTAAGTCCGCTGCTCTGCCCAAATGAAGACCAGAGGGCCGTGATAGACCAGTTCGCATACCTCTCAGAACTGATGGAAAGAAGCTTTGCATCCTACGCCCTCGTCCAGGATGGGAATGATGTATGCGAGTGGACGATGACGAGGCCTCTTATAGGAGATGCGATAGACAGAAGAGAGAGATTCGAGCTTGCCAGCTTCAAGCTGAGGCTGAGGAGACTTCTTGACAGGGTCGCCCTGGTCTCGAACCCTGAGGATCTTGTCATCTTCTACTACGCAGGGCATGGGGTCAGGGGCTTTGATGGAGAGAAGGAGGTCAGGTACCTCAATGGGGCTCTCGTGCTTGGGAATATAGACTTTCCAGAAATCGGGGACTGGAGAACAGGAGACCTTAACAGGAGGGTGCTCTACCCTATCTTTGAGCTAAGGAGCGACATGGCGGACATACCGGGAAGGAAGCTCCTGATACTCGACTCCTGCTACTCGGGAGAGATCGTCAGGGACGAGCTTGAGGAGAAGGAGCTTTCCGGAATGCTCTCAGAGCTGATGAGGCCGAGGAGGATATTCATGGACAATATCTGGGAGCTCACAGGCTCGAGGTTCGATGAGAAGTCCTACGAGGAGATGTACGACGACGAAGTCTACCATGGCAGGTTCACGACACTGCTTCTGGAAACCCTTGGCTACCGCTATGGCGAAGATTCAGAGCGCCCCGGAAGCCCCTCTGATGGTCTCATTACAGTCTACTCGCTCTACAGGAAGATAAGAGAGAGGATGGATGACAGGTCGCAGACTCCCGACACCTCATCCTCCATGGTGGATCTTGTGATCTTCAGGCATCCAGGAAGCGTCCGGACCTTATGAGCTCGATCTCGTCCCTGAGAAGGGCGGCACGCTCGAACTCGAGGTTCTTCGCACATTCGAGCATCTCCCTTTCAAGCGCCTTCATGTACTTCTTCCTCTCGCTTTCGACAAGGAGGTTGTAGCCGGCTCGCTGGATCTTCATCTCGGCCTCCTGGAGCTCGCTCTTCTCCTCATCCTGCCTCTCTATGAGATCCTCGACGGCCTTTCTTATCGTCTGTGGAGTAATTCCATGGGCGATATTGTACTCGTTCTGTACCTCTCTGCGATGCTCTGTCTCGACGATGGCCTGTCTCATCGCATCGCTCATCATATCCGCATACATGATGACCCTGCCATCTGCATTTCTTGCAGCACGGCCAATTGTCTGGATGAGGGAGGTCGCAGAGCGCAGGAAGCCTATCTTGTCCGCATCGAGGATAGCGACAAGAGATACCTCCGGAAGGTCAAGACCCTCTCTGAGCAGGTTGATGCCGACAAGTATATCGAAGACACCGAGTCTCAGGTCCCTGAGTATCTCGACTCTCTCGATGGTCTCCACCTCGCTGTGAAGGTACCTGACCTTGAGGCCCAGACCCGACATGTAGTCTGTAAGGTCCTCGGCCATCTTCTTCGTGAGCGTTGTCACGAGGACCCTCTCATTCCTCTCGACAGTCTTCCTGATCTCGCCATAGAGGTCCTCCATCTGACCCTCTGTGGCCCTGACCTCTATAGTAGGATCGAGAAGACCAGTAGGTCTGATGAGCTGCTCCACTATCTGCGTGCTCTCCTTTGTCTCTATCTTTCCAGGAGTTGCACTTACATATATCCTCTGGCCCACCTTGCTGTCGAACTCTTCATACTTGAGTGGCCTGTTATCCAGGGCCGATGGAAGGCGAAAGCCGTAGTTCACGAGGTTCGTCTTTCTCGACCTGTCGCCCTCGTACATCGCACCGATCTGAGGAAGCGTGACGTGGGATTCGTCTATGAAGCAGACGAAGTCGTCAGGGAAGTAGTCAAGAAGTACTGCAGGGCGCTCCCCTGCGGCCCTGCCTGCAAGCTGCCTGGAGTAGTTCTCGATTCCGGAGCAGTGCCCGACCTCTCTCAGCATCTCGATATCGTATTCGACACGGCTTCTGAGCCTCTGCGCTTCGACAAGGCGCCCCTCTGCTTCGAAGAAGGCGACCTGGTCCTCGAGCTCATCCTGGATTCGCTTTATGGCACCTGCAAGCGCACTCTGCGGCATTACGAACTGCTTTGCAGGATAGAGGTTGACACTTTCGACCCTGTCTCCCTTTATCAGCGTGACGGGATCGAACCACTCTATTGCTGCAATCTCATCCCAGTCCAGGATGATCCTGAATGCATTCTCGAGGTAGGCAGGATATATCTCTATGATATCGCCTCTGACACGGAAGGTACCTCGGTTGAGAACGACATCGTTCCTTTCGTAGAGCATCCTGACAAGCTGCTCGAGCTCCGTCCTGTGGTCGAATATCTCTCCGACACGGAATGTGTGGATCATATCCCTGAGGGAGACAGGGTTTCCAAGGCCGTAGATGCAGCTGACGGTCGAGACGACGATGACATCCCTTCTCTCCATCAGCGAGAAGGAGGCAGAGAGCCTCAGACGGTCGATCTCATCGTTTATATCGGTCTCCTTCTCGATGTACAGGTCCTTTCCAGGAACGTACGCTTCAGGCTGGTAGTAGTCGTATGTCGAGACGAAGTACTCTACTGCGTTGTGGGGAAAGAAGCTCTTGAACTCCTTGTAGAGCTGGGCGGCCAGGGTCTTGTTGTGCGAAAGGATAAGAGTCGGTCTCTGAATCCTCTCGATGACCTTCGCCATCGTATAGGTCTTTCCGGAACCGGTGACGCCCTTCAGTGTCTGGGCCCTGTCACCCCTTTCTATTCCCTCTGCAAGTGCAGCTATCGCGTGCCCCTGGTCTCCAGAGGGTTCGAATGGGGACTCTACCTTGAATGGTGTGTATCCGCTTCCACTTGCACCCTCGTGCACATTGCTTATCTCTTTTCCTCCCCAGGAGGCATCTGGTATGTTCTCTGCCATTATCTGATGACCCAGCGGGTATTCTCCTCTGTCTGATCTACAAGCACCACATTCTTCAGTCTGACGGTCTGTCCGTTCCTCAGTACCTCTATGTCGCACTTGTCTCCGGCCTTTGTAGTAAGCAGGGCCGTATAGTAGTCGTTTATGTTCTCTATCTTCTTTCCTGCAATCTTCGTGATGATGTCCCCTCCGAGGTAGATCTCGCTGTTTCCATACTGGACACGGTTCGAACCTCCCCTGAGACCACCTCTGTCGGCCTCTCCTGCAGGCACGACCTGGCTTATGAGGATGCCCTTTGTGGAGGATGGAAGCTTCATGTAGTCTGCAAGTATCGTATTCATCTCGACAGAGAGGATATCCAGCCAGCCCCTGTTGACCTTTCCTTTCCTGATAAGGTCGGTCGCGACGGTCATGACAGTATCGATGGGGATCGCGAACGAGATTCCCTGTGCAGATCCGGTCGTCGAGTAGATTGCAGTATTGAGGCCGACCATCCTTCCATGACCATCGAGAAGAGGACCTCCAGAGTTTCCCGGATTGACTGCGGCATCGGTCTGTATCATGTTGGCAAGCGGGATTCCAGAACTGCTTGTGACAAGGCGTCCCAGGCCCGAGACGTTTCCTATGCTCTGCGACCAGGACCAGCCGAAGGGGCTTCCGATCGCAATGACCTTCTGTCCCACTCTCAGCTCATCATCCAGTGCAAAGCTCAGTGGGATGTACTTCTCTTCCCTCTTCTCGAGCTTTATGACAGCGATATCGGTCATCGCATCGAAGCCTACAAGGGTCGCAGAGACTGCAGAGCCATCCGAAAGCAGACAGGTGAAGCTGTCGCCTGAGCCTATTACATGCCTGTTCGTTATGCAGTAGCCGTCGGAGGAGATTATGACACCACAGCCGGAGCTCCTGTCGTAGAGGCCCGAAAGCGAGATTATCTCGACAACGCTCTTCTTCGCATTCTCATAGACTGTCATGTTCTGCATCTCGTCGGCAGAGTACTTCCAGCTGTCCGAGCTGTCTATGAAGAGTATCGCACCCTCGTCGCCGTAGAAGATATTGGAAAGCTTCACACCTGCAAGAGAAAGGAGAGCAGCCTCCCCACCCTCTCTCGTGACCTTGTCCAGCTCCTTCCTGAGCTCCTTCATCCGGCTTCTCTCGCTGATGCTTCCAGTCCAGGAGAAGAGGATTACGAGAACGAGGATGGCCAGGACTCCCAATAGGATTGGGAGAAGTAATCCATGACGCTTTCCATCTTTCATAACTGAAAGCTAGCACCTCGAATCAAAGAGGTCAATTGAAAGTACCTGAGAGAGCCAATATACTTTGAGAATGGACCATAGAGAGATTAACAGGGCTGCCTGGAACAGCGAGGTTGGAAAGAGGAACTACTGGACGATACCTGTAGATGCCGAAGCAATCGACAGAGCGAGGCAGGGCTGCCCGATGATCCACCTGACACCGATAAGATACATGCCCATCTCCTGGCTGGAGGAAACTGGGAAAAGAACACTGCTGCTCGGTGGAGGAGGCGGCCAGCAGGGACCTCTCCTTGCAGCCTATGGAAAGAGCGTGACGACAGTGGATATAAGCGAGGAGCAGCTTGAAGGCGACAGGCTGGTCGCAGAGCGCGAGGAACTCGATATAAGGACTGTGCGATGCGACATGAGAGAGCTCGACTTCCTCCAGAGTGGAGAGATGGAGCTTGTGATCTGCCCCCAGGCGATAAACTTCATAGATGGGACAGAGAAGCTCTACGATGAGGTTGCAAGGGTGCTTGCAAAGGGAGGAGTCTTCATTCTGAGCTTTGCGAACCCTGCTCTCTACCTCTTCGATGTGAAATCACTCGAAAGAGGCAGGATGAAGATACGCTATACTCTTCCCTTCAATGCAGAGACAAGTCTTTCGGAAAGACAGAGAGAGAGAATTGCAAGAGAGAAGGGAACGATGGAGTACAGCCATACGCTCTCATCTCTCATCGGATCCCTGCTCGAAAAGGGCTTTGTCCTGAGTGCAATGTACACGGATGGAAGCGACTTCGAGCCGGTCGACAGCTACCTTTCGGATTGTCACATTGCACTGAGACTTATCAGAGTCTGATTATCTCTCCTTCCTTTGTAAGCAGCACAGCGCGGACATCAAGGCGCTTCAGAAGCGCTGTTCCTCTCTCCCTTCCAAGGACGAAGACAGCAGTGCTCAGCGCATCTGCAAGTGTTCCATCGCGGCTCAGGATCGAGACGGATACAAGGTCCAGGTCAACAGGATATCCACTCTCCGGATCCAGGATATGGTGGTACATCACGCCGTCTGAAATGAAGTAGCGCTCGTAGGCACCAGAGGTGACCACTGCGCCCTCCTCTACAGAGACTGTCGTGAAGATTCCATCCCCCTCGGGACTTCTCAGGCCCACATTCCAGAGCTTTCCTCTCCCCTTGCTTCCGACTGCATAGACATTTCCTCCGAGGTTGATTATAGCCTTCCTGACTCCGCTTTCCGATAGATAGGCGGCAAGGACATCGCTCGCGTAGCCCTTCCCGATCGCACCGAGATCCAGAGCTGCATCCCTTTCCGTGATGAAGACAGTAGAGTTCTTCTCATCCAGCACGACCTCTGCCCTCTTCATTGCAGCGACAAGGAGGGATATCTCTTCAGGAGAGGGAACCTTCTCATCTCCGCTTCCTATATTCCAGAGTGCTGTAAGCCTTCCAACAAGTGGGTCGAAGGCACCCTCCGTCAGATCCCTTATCTCGAGCGCCCTTTCTACAAGCAGGAAGGTCTCCCTCGACACCTTGACTGCATGCTCTCCGGCAGCTGCATTTATCCTGCCGATTTCGCTTTCGCTCCTCTTTGCGCTTATTCTGTCCTCGATCTGTGAAAGAATATCGAAGCACTCTCCGATATACTGTTCATCGCCTCTTCTGAAAACAGTCAGTGAACAGGAGGTCCCCATCATCAGCCTATCCTCCCGGATCGGAGATGAGCAGGAGAATAGAAGAAGGGAGAGAAGCATCAGAAAAGGGAACGACTTTCGCATACCCAAATAGG
>LVBC01000025.1 GCA_001604265.1 Spirochaetales bacterium Spiro_01 | reverse complement strand
TCCTTATCAGTCTCTGATGGACATTCTCCTTGAGGATTATCACTGCAGGGAGAATGCAGAGCGTTGAAATCATCGATGCCGAAAGGCTGACGATCATCAGAAGACCAAAGTACTTTATAGGATTGAAGGAGGCAAAGGCAAGCATCACCATGCCACAGTCGATGCTGAGTGTGGTAAGGAAGATCGCCCTGCCGGTTTCCCTTATATTCAATCTGACCTGTTCGACAACATCCATGCCCTCTCTCTCCTTCCTGTTCCTTATGAACTTCAGAAGGAAGTGGATTGCATCGTCGACTCCGGCACCGACTGCAATGGAAGAAAAGCCGATCGTCACGATATCGAACTGGATGTGGAAGAAGCACATGAAGATGTAGTTGACCATGATGCCTGTGCAGACAGGAATAAGGGCAAGGGCACCATATGGGATGGATTTCAGGGTGAATGCAACGATAAGGAAGATTATTGCAATGGAAAGCCAGGTCGCCATCATCTGGTCGTCTATCATGACATCCATGGCCCTCATTGCACTGGAGGCTCCACTTGCAATCTGGCCGGAGCAGTCATCCGGGAGCAGATAGCGGTAGTAGTTGAGGGTCTTCTCGATGCGCTTTGCGCTTCCTGCAGTCTGGAGATCTCCGGCCTTTGCATCGTAGTTCCTGAGAGAAAGCCTCATCTGGGTTCCTTCCTCATTCATGACTGTATTGAGAATACCTGTATCGGTCTGGTTCTTTATCTGTGTCAGTGTCTTCGACAGATAGTTGATCATGCCGGCTCTGTCGGGAATTCCCTCCTCTCCGGAATAGACGTAGTTGAGGAAGCTGACATACTGGGTGAATGAGAGAATCGATACGATATCCGGGTCGGCTGCCTGGATTGCGCATTCGAAGGCATAGACATCCTTCAATACTTCAGGACGGTAGAAGTAGCCTGTTTCTCCCTCAGGGGCCCTGATGTTGAACTCGTATACGTTGGTGCTGCCGAGTGTTCTGGCAAAGTAGAGAGTATCCTTTACAGCCTCATCCTTCCTTGGCAGATAGTTCATATAGTTGGAGTCGAAGTCTATATGATCCTTGGCATACATGAAGACTGCAAAGATGAGGATGAAGATCACTATCATGACCTTCCAGCTTCTGCATACAATATCGCCAGTTCTGTAGATCGACCTGGTGATGAGGCCGCTCGAATAGCTTCTGAGCTGCTTCTTCTTCGGCCTTCTTGTAAGCGACAGGATTGCAGGAAGATATGTGAATGAGAGCCAGGCGCAGATTGCGACTCCGATTGCTACCGAGGTTCCGAAGACCTTGAAGGATGGAGTCTGGCAGACACGGAAGGAGAGGAAGCCACAGGCTGTCGTGATCATCGCAACTATGATCGTCTTCGATATCTTGGCGAAGTGCTCCTTCAGCTTCTCATCTTCACCCTGGGACATCGCCTGGTAGTATTCGCTGAGCATATGCATCGTGTACGAGGAGCCCAGCGTTATCACAAGACACGGAGTCAGAATAGTCATCAGCATTATCTCATAGCCGACCATGGCCATTATGCCCATTGTCCATATGATTGCTATGATCGACAGTGATGCTGGCAGCAGTAGCGACCTTGTTGAGTGGAAGGATAGGTAGAATGTAACGAGAATGACAATCAGACAGAGAACGAACAGGATCACGAGGTCCCTGTTCAGATACTTCATGACCGCATTGTTTATATAGCCACCACCGTTCAGTGCGACTCTTCCATACTGTCTCAAAGGATTGACGATTTCATTGAGCTCACTGAGAGACTGGTCGTCGAGCCATCTGGCCATGTAGTAGATCATGATGGTCTGACCATCGCCGGTGTAGAGGTAGTTCTTTGCGACCTTGTCATTCAGCAGTCGTCTCTGGAAGATTTCAGCACTCTCTTCTGTCCAGGTCTCGTCGGCCTTTACAGGTGCCATTGGAACGAGGGCGAGTCTGGTCTTGTGCTTTTCGACCGTTACGAAATCGAAAGGTGAAAGACAGGCCCCGATTTCTGGTCTTTCTGATAGTTTCTTCCTGATGGAATAGATTGTATTCAGGACCTCGGGATCGAACATCCTCTTGGAGGTGAAGATTATCACATATCCATCACGATATCTTGTCTTTGGATTCCTTCCGGAGTAGTCGATATCTGCATGCTCCTCCATCGGAGTGTACTTCGATATGAATTCGTCCGGGTCTTCCGACATGCCGGATTTGTCCCTGTACGGAATCTCTACCACTTCACCTTTCTGCGGGACGAAATCTATTCCTTCAAGTCCACCGAGGTTCAAAGGTTTTGTTGGGACCTCGGGAGGTGTCGGCAGATATGGGTAGTCATCGACATCGACTCCACCCATGCTGAATACATTGGCCGTGAAATTTATCCTTGTAGCCTGATATGCAAAAAAGACTGTCAGAAGGACAGTGAGCAGAATGAACAGGACCGAGTGCTTCATTACTGTCTCTATCAATAATGAGAACAGTCTGTCTTTTCCTTTTTTATCCATGTAGTGAAGTTTAAGTGAATATCATATGATATTCAATCTGAAGAAATATGCAGTGAAG
>LVBC01000024.1 GCA_001604265.1 Spirochaetales bacterium Spiro_01 | reverse complement strand
AACTGGTGTAGGTCTGATGCTTGCCGTTATCGGAACCGACTCTGCAACTGGTGCCATCCGCTTCTCCTTCGGAAACTTCAATCTCATCAGCGGACTTTCGTTCGTCCCTCTCATCATCGGTATGTTCGGCTTCTCCCAGATAATCGAGATGGCCGTTGCAATCCATGATATCGATACCAGCTCGATGACCAAGATCAGCATCAGCGAGAGTATCCTTACCAAGGATGAATTGAAGAGCATCCTGCCTCCTGCTTTCCGCAGTGCAGTCCTTGGAAACCTCATTGGCTTCCTGCCGGGCGCTGGTGGAACGACATCCGCCTTCCTCTGCTACATCCTCGAGAAGAAGATAGGCAAGAGGGGCAAGTACCTCGGTACCGGTGAGATCACAGGCGTTGCAGCCTCCGAGTCTGCAAACAATGCAGCCGCCGTTGGCTCATTCGTTCCTCTTCTCGGTCTTGGTATCCCGGGCTCCTCGACATCTGCAGTTCTCTTCGGAGGTCTGATGATGTGGGGTCTCAAGCCTGGTCCACTTCTCTTCGAGACCAATCCGGACTTCGTCTGGGGACTTATCGCATCGATGTACATCGGCAATATAGTCTGCTTCATTCTCGGCATGCTGATAATCCCGCTGCTCTGTACTATCCTCAAGATATCCACAAAGACGTTGATTCCTATAATCACAGTCATCTGTATCATCGGCTCCTACTCTGTAAACAACAATCTCTTCGATATCGGCACAATGCTCGTATCCGGTTTCGTTGCCTACTACTTCAAGGAGTACGGTATCCCAGTTGCACCGATCCTGCTTTCCTTCGTTCTCGCTCCAAAGCTCGAGCTCTCGATGAGACAGGCAATGGGTATCAGCCACGGCAGCATCTCGATCTTCTTCACCCGACCGATCTCCTGCGTGATCCTGATCCTGACATTCATCATGCTCCTGACTCCAGTCGTCAGATCGTTCATGAAGAAAAAGAATAGAAGCGAGGAGTCATAAATGAACTACGAAGAGCTACTTGCAAAGTCCCAGACCAAAAGAAGGGGAAGGGTTGGCATCATAGGAGCAAATGGTGGCTTCGGCTACTCGTTCCTCGCCCAGATTCCTCTGATGAAGAAGCTTCTTTCCGTGAGGCTTGTCTGCGACCTTTCCATTGAGAAGTCCATAGAGCTGCTGCTCGACCTGGGCTACAGCAGGGATTCCCTGTATCCATGTCACTGCCAGAGTGACATGGACAGGGTACCAGAGGATGGAATCATCCTGCTCGATGACTCCTCCCTTGTAGGCACCTCCGATATCGATGTCATGGTCGAGGCAACCGGCCAGCCGGAGCTCAGCGCAATCAATGCAGAGCAGAGCCTTCTTGGGGGCAAGCACGTGTGCATGGTCTCAAAGGAGTCCGACTGCGTCTCAGGTCCATACCTCTACCATCTTGCAAAGGAGAAGGGGCTTGTATATGCAATCTGCATCGGCGACCAGCCGGCAAACCTCATCAACTGGATAAGCTACATCGAGGCTCTCGGAATGGAGATCATCTGCGCAGGAAAGTCCAGCGAATACGACTTCGTTTACGATCTCGACAGTGGCGACTTTGCCTATCGGGACAAGAGAGCGAACATCCCAGAGCTCAGGAAGTACTGGAAGATGGGAGATCTCGAGAAGACTCTCAGTGAGAGAAGCCGCCTCCTGGCAGACTATCCCCAGTTCGCAGTACCCGACTACTGCGAGATGAACGTCGTATGCAACGCAACTGGTCTTCTGCCCTCTACTCCGCACTTCCATTATCCCATGATCAACGTGAAGGAGCTGGCAGATGTCTATATTCCAAAGGCAGCTGGCGGCCTTCTCGAGCACACAGGTGTCGTCGACTCCTTCAACTGCTTCAGAAGACCCGATGAGGTCTCCTTCGCAGGTGGTGTCTTTGCAATAGTCAAGTGCCACAACGAGAAGGTCTGGGACATCCTGGACGAGAAGGGCCATGTAGTTGGCAGGAACAAGGAGTACGGTGCTCTCTTCCTCCCATATCACTACATGGGCGTAGAGGCTCCCGCCTCGATTCTCGAAGCCTACTACTGCGGTCTTTCCAGCTACCATCGCTGCGACAATGTTGCGACAATGGCCTGCAGGACCAAGAGGGACTTCAAGAAGGGTGAGGTGCTGACGATGACCTCTGCTGCGATGCATAGAATCATAGAAGGTATGGATGTGACGCTGGAAGCTACTGCATCCCTCCCTGAGAATGTGGCTCCGTACTATCTCATAACAGACAAGAAGCTTCTGTGCGATGTGAAGGCCGGAACACTCATTACACAAGATATGGTCGATCTCTCGGGCTCTGCACTGAAGAGAATGATCGACAGCATGAAATGACAAGGAGAACCCATGGACTATTCATTCATATTCGACAAGTGTGGAGACAGGAAATCCAGACTAGGTGTAATTGGAGCAACAAAGGGCTTCGGCTATACGCTGCTTGCCCAGCTCACGCATATCGACAGGATAGATCTGCGCTTTGCCTCATCACGCCATCCAGAAGAGTGCGCCGAGGTTCTCAAGGAGCTCGGGTATCCTGAAGAGAAGCTTGTGATCTGTGAAAGCGAGAGCGATGTCAGGGCAGCAAAAGAGGATGCTGTGATCATCTCTGCAAACAACGATATCGCCTTCTCCTGTGGTCTTACTTCGATAATCGAGTGCACAGGCAATACGAGAATCGGCTGCAGCATCGCAAAGAGGGCTCTCACCAGTGGTCTCAATGTCTACATGGTATCCAAGGAGACCGACAGCTTTGCAGGTCCCATGCTCAGCAGGATCGCCCATGAGAATGGAACAGTATATGCACTTGTAAATGGAGACCAGCCAAGGAACCTTGTCGATCTCATCTCCTGGGCAAGGACCCTTGGACTCGAGATCGTGTGTGCAGGAAAGTCCAGCGAGTACGACCTCCTCTGGGATGGGGACACAAAGCTCTTCAGCTACACGGACGAGCACACCCACACCGAGTTCGTCATGCCTGAGATGGAGCAGTGCTGGCACTACAGTGACATCGAGACTCTGAAGAAGAGAGGAGAGCTCCTGAAGGACTATGTTGCTCCGATCTCAGCTAACTTCTGCGAGATGAACCTCGTTTCCAATGTGATGGGAATGCTGCCTGCAAAGTCCCTGATCGAGTGTCCAATACTCAAGCCCTCTGAGCTTGCAGATGTTCTTGTTCCAGTAGAGGATGGTGGAATCCTCACAAATACTGGAGTCCTCCAGGTCTTCTTCGACCTCAGGGCAAGTGACGAGGCAAGCTTCGGTGGCGGTGAATTTGTCGTCGTGAAGTGCGCCAACAGAAAGGTCTGGGAGCTTCTCAGGGCCAAGGGCCATGTCGTGAGCAGGAGTGGCAAGTACGCATGCATCTATGCTCCATACCACATCATGGGTGTCGAAAGCCCGATGTCCATACTCCTTGGAGACCTCCTCGGTATCGGTGGACATGCAGATACAAGACAGGTATCAGTGCTTTCCGGAGTTGCAAATTGCGACCTCAAGGCCGGTACCGAGTTCTATGTGCACGGTCACCATCATGACATCAACGGCCTCGATGCAAGACTGCTTGCCAGAGAGCCGGGAATGGTAATTGCACCATTCTATCTTCTCAATGGGAAGAAGCTTGTAAAGGATGTGAAGAAGGGAAGCCCTGTCATGCTTGATGATGTCGACCTCTCGAACTCCATCGAGTACGAGCTCTACACTCAGGGTCTTTCACTCTGAGAGTTCACAGGAATAGAGTGGAAAGGACATCCTGATGGGTGTCCTTTCTGCTTTCTATGCTCTTCCTTCTATCCTTGCCTTGAATTCGTTCGCATTCTCGAGAATGAAGCGGTAGACGAACTCCTTCTCCCTGTGAGGCCTCTTGCTGAAGTACACTATTATGTTCTCATCGAACTCAGGAGCATCGACGAGGCACTTCACACAGGAGACTGTGCCGGGTCTTTCTCCTCTCTCTATCTCGACAGTGCACTTCTTTCTACTGTCAATGCTCATCCTCCAGCAATCTTCGTCTGTCACTATGGCCATTATGTTCTTCTTCTTGTGGACTGCGAGAATGTAGTTGTCGTTGTCGTCACTGATGTATGGGTATATCTCAAGTGTCTCCTTCCTGCTGAGACCGAGGTCGTTGAAGGCCTTTTCGGTCAGCTTCTCAAGAAGGTGTCTGTAGTTCTTTCTCGAAACCTTCCTTCTGGAGTTCGATCTTGCGATCAGATAGAAATTCAGAAGTGTGATCGGTATTATGAGTATCAAAAGAAATGTGACCATACTGCTATGATATACCATGTTGTAGATTTAAAGAACCTACAGGAGGTATCATTGTACAGAAAGGTGGCTTATATGGATTTCGAAAGAGTTGCAGCAGAAAGTGTAGGTATCGATAGCAGACTTGTCAGGAAGGCACTGGATTTCCTTGCAGAGCACAAGGCATATCCACATTCGCTTCTGATATTGAGGCATGGAAAGCTTGCAGTCTCTGTAAGCTACGCTCCCTGGAGCGAGAAGAGACTCCACCGCCTCTTCTCCTGTACGAAGAGCTTTACTTCCATCCTCATCGGCATTCTGGAAAAGAGGGGTCTCATCTCCCTTGATGACACACTCTGCTCATACTTTCCAGAATACGTCGACGAGAATACAGACCCGAGACTCTTGAAGATGACAATAGAGAATGCTCTGAAGATGGAGACCTGCCACTCCTATGCAGCCCACAAGCTAAAGCCGG
>LVBC01000023.1 GCA_001604265.1 Spirochaetales bacterium Spiro_01 | reverse complement strand
ATTCCCTTCCCTATCTCAGATTCCGAAAGAGAGGGAAGATAGTGTGTCCTGAGGTAGGAAGCCCCCTGCTCCATGCTCATGGAAAAAAGGATTTCGGCAAGGCCTGCTTCGGGGACTACTCCCTTCGAATGCAGGTACCTTGCACCGAGATCCTTCCAGATTCCCATCGAGTCCAGAAGAACGCCGTCGATATCGAAGATTGCGCCTTTGATACCATTCGTGAAATCCATCGTCGTATCCTCATTTTGCAGCAAGCATATCCTGCGTGACCTTCTTCAACCTTGAAGTGGCCTCGAATATGTTCTTCTGGGCATAGATGGCACTGATTACAGCAATACCGCAGATTCCACTGCCAGCAAGCTGAGGTGTATTGTCCACTGTGATTCCACCGATAGCCACTACCGGTATGGAAACCGCTTCGCAGATGGCCTTCAGAGTCTCGTATGAGACGTCGTCCGCATCGTCCTTCGAGCCTGTCGGGAAGACAGCTCCGACGCCAAGGTAGTCGGCACCTCTCTCCTGGGCAAGCAGTGCCTGCTCCACAGTCTGTGCAGAGACACCGAGTATCTTGTCCTTTCCAATGAGAGAACGCACATTTCCAGCCTCCATGTCGCTCTGACCCACATGTACTCCATCTGCATTCATCCTGAGTGCGATATCGACATTGTCATTCACTATGAAGGGAACCCTGTACTCCCTTGCCAGAGCCTGCAGTTCCACAGCTTCCCTGTAGAAGTTCTCGTCATCGAGATTCTTCTCCCTGAGCTGCAGGAAGGTAACACCACCCTCCAGACTCTCGCGAACTACATCATGAAGAGTGCGTCCACCAAGCCAGTGGCGGTCTGTAACTGCGTAGAGCAGAAGACTTCGATCAAGATTCTCTTTCATGCTTTGACCTACCTGATCTCGTACTTTGCACCCTTGTCGAGGGTAGAACCGTCCATATTGTAGATTGCATCGATGATCCTGTTCCTGTAGGTCGAGTTGCCATCACCCGGCTGCATCCTTGCCCAGCCTATCTCGCCAGCAAGACCCATTGTGCAGACTGCAGCTGCAGCTGCCTCGAGCCTGTTGTCCGGATTTGCGACCAGGAAGGCAGTCATCATGCCGGAAAGCTGGCAGCCTGTCCCTGTTATCCTTCCCATCTCTGCCCTGCCGTTTCTGATCACATAGCAGCTGTCTGCATCGGCAACGAGATCGATCGCACCTGTGATTGCGATTATCGAACCGGTCTTTTCTGCAAGTGCCTTGACAAAGGCAACGGCACTGTCAAGAGTCTCCTCTGTAACTGCGTCTGCAACATCTGCATCGACGCCCTTTGTCGTTCCGCTTCCATGAGCAAGTGTCTTTATCTCCGAGATGTTTCCTCTGATCACTGTGAACTTCACCTCTTCCATCAGCCTGATCGCAGTGCTGGTCCTGAGAGCGGATGCACCGGCTCCAACTGGATCGAGAAGCACTGCATGTCCAAGCTCGTTGGCCCTCTTTCCTGCCAGGAACATGCCCTCGATGCTGCTCTTGTTGAGTGTTCCGATGTTGATGTTCAGGCCACCGCAGATTGTCGTGATATCCTCGACATCATCCGGTTCATCCGACATGATCGGGCTGCCGCCACAGGCGAGCAGGACATTTGCGACATCATTGACTGTTACATAGTTGGTGATGTTGTGTACAAGTGGTACACACTTTCTTACGTTCTCAATACATTTTCCGAGCATATCGACCTCCAGAAATAAAAGAAGATATGCCACATAGACATATCCTTCGATATCCTGTCCAGTCGAACAACGGTCTCAGTATCCCTACGTTGGCATTATCCAAATCAGGTAATGGGTCCGGGACATACCTCCCGTTCTCAGCCTTCCTGCGAAAGCTCCCCTAAATCTAGTCCTACTCTACACCACGCACCTTCCACTTTCAAGAGCAATCAGGGAAAAAACGAACTTCAGGTCGAACAGGGGCAAGGCGATAATAGAATTCTCACGCCGTGCAGCAGAGTACGGCTACATAGTAATGCTCGCCACCGTCAACATGAAGCTCGAGGAGGAAGAGGAGGCCATAAGCCGCTTCCTCCAGTATCGTGTCGACGGTGTCGTCATCTACGGAGACTACTCCGAGACGATGACACAGCACTTCAAGAAGCTTCAGGAGAACAAGGTGCCCTTCGTAGCTGTAAAGTGCTATGACGAAAGCTACAACAACATAAACGTCGAGGCCGATGATGCAATCTCGGAGATGGTCGACCAGATCCAGAGGTTCGGTCACAGCAGGATCTGTGCAATCGTCGGCAACTTCCTTCATGAGGATGGAAGCCTCGGTGTAAGAGCAAAGCGATTCGAGACCTTCAAGAAACTTCTAAGAGAAAGAGGAATCTCCTTTACAGACGATGATCTCATCATCGTCGACAGGGACTCCAGGGAGTGCGGAATCGAGGCTGTGGACAGGATACCTGCCAAGGGACAGGGCAACATGCCAACACTGCTCTTCTGCATGTACGACCACATAGCAATAGGCGCAATGACGAGGCTGATGCAGCGTGGCTACAGGATTCCAAGAGATATCTCCATCGTAGGCTATGGAAACTACGAGGTCGCCGAATACAGCGTAGTCAGTCTATCTACAATCGACACCAGAGAGACAGAGATTCTCCAGCAGGCGCTTTCGATGCTGATGGAGCACATAGACAATCCAGAGCTGGAAACCGAGAGCAGAGTAATACAGCACCGCTTCATCCTGAGAGACTCAATAGGCTTTGCACCTGAATCGAAGTGAGCTTTTCTTCTCGGCCAGCCGAATCCTGTACATTTTTTCTCGAATACGTACTTTCGTTTGGAAGCAAGGACATATATGCTTAAGCATGAACAAGGTCCTGCCATGAAACGATACATCATTCTATCCATAGCCCTGCTCCTGCTTCTTTCTCTATCTCTATCTGCATCAGGTGCCAGAGAAGAAAGTGAACAGACGACCACCAGCTACAGAAGGATAACGGCTGAAGAAGCGAAGGCGATGATGGACAGATTGGAGGATTGCATCATCCTGGATGCAAGAAGCCAGGCCGAGTATGACTCTGGGCACATTCCTGGTGCAATCGTGATTCCCCACACAGAAATCAATGAGAAGGCCCCTTCTCTTCTCAAGGACAAGAAGCAGACGATACTTGTATACTGCAGGAGTGGAAACAGGAGCAAGCAGGCCTCCTCTGCACTTGCAAGGCTTGGATACACGAATGTATATGAGTTCGGCGGAATCATCTCCTGGCCGTACGATATAGTGAAATAGACAAGGAAACAGATTATGGGATTCTTCGATTTTTTCCGCACCCCGGATATAAACGAGCTCGTCGAGCAGTTCAGAGGGACAGAGAATTCATTTCTTCTGGATGTGAGGACCAGAGAGGAGTACGCCCAGGGACACATTCCCGGAAGCATCAATCTGCCACTCGATGAGATTGCCAGAGTGGCAGATATCATCAGTGACAGAAGTGCTCCGCTCTTTGTCCACTGTCTCAGTGGAGGAAGGAGCGCAGCTGCTGTATCACAGCTGGAGAGACTTGGATACACCAATGCAAGGAACATCGGAGGAATCGCATCATACAGAGGAGAGTTAGAGAGATGAAGGTTGTAATTGTAGGTGGAGTTGCAGGAGGCGCAACAGCAGCAGCCAGGTTGAGACGACTGGATGAGAGTGCGGATATAACCATTTACGAGAGATCCGGCTTCGTATCGTATGCGAACTGCGGTCTTCCCTACTACATCGGTGGGGTCATAACAGACAGAGAGGAGCTGACGCTTCAGACTCCGGAAAGCTTCATGGAGCGCTTTCGCATCAAGGTGAGAACAGCCCACGAGGTCCTCTCGATCGATCCCTCTTCAAAGTGTGTGAGAGTCAGGGACCTGAGAGCGGGAAGGGTCTTCACAGAGAGCTACGACAAGCTCCTCCTCTCGCCTGGTGCAACTGCAGTAAGGCCTGCTCTTCCAGGCATCGATAATGAGAAAATATTCACGCTGAGGACAGTCGAGGACACCTTCCAGATCTACGACTTTGTCGAGAGGACACAGCCAGGAAAGGCTGTGATCATCGGCGGTGGCTTTATCGGCATCGAGACTGCAGAGAATCTAAAGAAGAGAGGCCTGGAGGTCACCATCATCCAGAGGCCTAAGCAGCTCATGAACACTCTCGACTACGATATGGCGTCCTTTATCCACTCCGAAGTGAGAAAGCAGGGCATCGCATTGAGACTCGGCTGCTCTGTTGCAGGCTTTGCAGAAGAGGGTGACGGTCTTGCTGTGCAGATAGAGGGAGAGAGAAGCGAGCATGCAGATTTCGTCGTGCTGGCAATCGGCGTGCAGCCGGACAGCCATCTTGCAAAGGAGGCGGGACTCGAGCTTGGACTCAGGGAAAGCATAGTCGTCAACGACCGGATGGAGACCTCCGATCCTGACATCTACGCTGTCGGTGATGCAGTCCAGGTGAAGCACCTTGTCAGCGGAGAAAGCACACTCATTGCACTGGCAGGACCTGCGAACAAGCAGGGAAGGATTGCAGCGGACAACATAGCAGGCGGAGACTCCCACTTCTCTGGCTCGATGGGCTCCTCTATCATAAAGATATTCGACCTCACTGCTGCAGGCACTGGCCTTTCCGAGAAGGCCTCCCAGAGAGCAGGAATCGACTTCGACAGCGTCGTTCTCTCCCCTGCATCCCACGCCTCCTACTATCCGGGAGCAAGAGCGATGACAATGAAGGTCGTCTACGAGAGAGGGACACTCAGGCTTCTCGGCGCTCAGATAGTCGGCTCAGATGGTGTGGACAAGCGAATCGATGTACTTGCAACTGCGATCATGGCAGGCCTCAGGGCAGATGAACTCAAGGAGCTCGATTTATGCTATGCACCACCCTACTCCTCAGCCAAGGATCCAGTGAATATGGCCGGCTTCATGATCGAGAATATAGCGACAGGAAAGCTGAAGCAGTATCACTGGAATGCTGTCGAGAAGCTTCCACGCGATGAGAGTGTCACACTCCTCGATACGAGAACTGTCAGAGAGTACTCCAGAGGTCATGTGGATGGATACATAAACATCCCTGTAGATGAACTCAGGGATAGACTTTCCGAGCTCGATCCTTCAAAGCCTGTATACGTTATGTGCCAGAGTGGCCTTAGAAGCTACATCGCCTGCAGGATACTCATCCAGAATGGCTTTGATGCCTACAACTTCAGTGGCGGCTACCGCTTCTACTCAAGTGTAGTCAAGGAGATTGCTGCAAGCTCTGAGACCTACCCTTGCGGAATCGAGAAGTAATTATCATTAATGCAGAAGAGGGCCGTTCTGGTCCTCTTTTACTTCTATCTGGAGCCTATATCATGGCCTTCTCTCTCCCATAAATTCACTATCACCCACTCACTTTATACTGTATACTTAATCCATCG
>LVBC01000022.1 GCA_001604265.1 Spirochaetales bacterium Spiro_01 | reverse complement strand
GGCTTAAATATTTCGTGTTGCTTGACAACAATGGAGAGGTTCCCGAGCGGTCAAAGGGGGCAGACTGTAAATCTGTTGGCTACGCCTTCGAAGGTCCGAATCCTTCTCTCTCCACTTCAGAGCCCTTCGAGTGAAGGGCCTTTTTTTTGTCCGGAGGATTGTCTTGGCCTGGTACGATAGAGGNNAGGAGATCGACACTCTTTCAGCATACCTTTCCCTCTCGAGAGAGGAGTTCCTTGCAATCTATACAAGAAGGGTTGATATGGGAGACCACTACGAGGTCTCTCTCAAGGAGCGAAGGGACTACTCCTGCATCCTGCTTTCTGATGAAGGGTGCACTGTCTATCCTGTGAAGCCCGAGCAGTGCTCCACATACCCATTCTGGAGCTATCTCTTCGAGGACAGGGCGCTCTGGGATGAGGAGATGAAGGCCTGTCCTGGAATAAACAGGGGAAGGCATCACAGCAGAGAGGAGATACGAGAACAGCTTGAGAAAGAGAAAAAGCATGTGAAGTTCACCATCAGCAAGTGATTTTCCTTGATAATCGTCACCAATCTTTCTAATTTAGATAATAGGGGTATAGGTTCCTTTGGCAAGATATTCGGACAAGACCATTGAAGAGATCAAGAGCAGACTCAGCATCGTGGATGTCGTCTCTACCTATACTCAGGTCTTCCATAGAAATGGCGAGTGGATAAAGTGCCCATTCCACGGCGGCGGCAATGAGAGGACCCCATCCTGCAAGCTGAATCTTGAAAGGGGAAGCTACTACTGCTTCGGTTGTCATGAGCACGGTTCGATGTTCGACTTCGTGATGAAGATGGACAAGGTCACCTTTCCGGAGGCTGTGAAGAGCCTGGCAGACAGGGCCGGTGTCGAGGTCGAGGAGATGAGCGAGCAGGACAGGCAGAGAAGGGACGATGCTGCGACCATGTTCGACCTCTACGAGAGAATACAGAAGACCTTCCGCCACATACTGCTGAATGATCCGAGAGGGCAGAAGGCAAGGGAGTATCTTGAAAGAAGGCACATAAAGCCCGAGATAAGCGAGAGGTTCTCTCTTGGATATGCACCTGCGGATACAGATTGGCTCTATTCCTTTCTCAAGAAGAACGGCTACAGCGATGACTTTCTCAGACAGAGCGGATTCTTCTCTAGGAACAAATACCCCTGGCCTCTCTTTGCAGACAGGCTCATGTTCCCTGTGAGGAACTTCCAGGGCAAGGTCGTGGCCTTCGGTGCCAGGGACCTTTCGGGAAGGGAGAACAGCCCGAAGTACATCAATACGAATGAGACAATAATCTACTCCAAGAGACACAACCTCTACGGTATCCACGAGTCGCTGAAGGAGTGGAACAGGAACCATGTTGCAATCGTATGCGAAGGCAACTTCGATGCGATCTCTCTGCATCAGGCGGGGCTCGAGAATGCAGTTGCTCCCTTCGGAACAGCCTTCACGGAGGACCAGGCAAAGCTCATATCGAGGTACTGCTCGAAGATACAGCTTCTATTCGATTCGGACAATGCAGGGCAGAAGGCGACCCGCGATTCCCTTGTCATGCTGCAGTCTCTGGGAATAGAGAGCGAGGTGCTTCGGATAGATGGAGCCAAGGATGCCTCCGAGTTATTGGAGGAAAAAGGGGAAAATGCAGTAAAAAACATCGTTTCAACTGCAGTATCCGGCTATAGATATCTTGAAGACAATGGATTGAAATTATATAATATACGGACGCCAAAAGGCTTGACAGATTTCCTGTCATATATGGCTCCCTTTCTCAATGCTACATCAAGCGAGGTGGAAAGAGCAAGCTATATAAGACTGATCAGCGAGCTTTCTGGTATCCAGGAGGAGAAGATCGAAAGCGATCTGGATCGGGCAAGAAGTAGCGAGAGACCTCGCTACGAGAGAACTGTGCAGGATCAGAATGCAGAAATCAGACCCTTCAGTGCAACCGCAGTCTCTTTGGACCTCTACCTGATGCTGATGCTGGCAAATCACAGGGAGCTGTTCTCACGCTATACCTCCGTATTGAAGTTCGGGGACATACGTGACAAGGAAGCACAGCATATATACGTGGCATTGGAGAATGTCCGTAGGGAAGAGGAGGGCAGGACCGACGAGGTCTTCCTCAGCCTTTTTGCCGATGAGCAGATCAGATCAGATGTCTCTGCATCGTTTGAACTCGAGCAGTTCAGACCAGAGAGGCCGGAAGAGGTCATAGATGAGTTGCTGGATCGCCTGAAGCTTAGAAGACTCGAGGAGAGACAGAAGGCGATCAGCACTCAGCTTCAGCGAGGAGAGATGGAAGGATTCGGCGAGGGCGACCTTGCTGGATTGCTGGCGGAGAAGATGGACGTCGACAGGGATATCCTGGAGATGAGAAACGCACTCCGTACAGGCAGAAAAGGAAATGATGACAATGACAGATGAAGTTAGGACTCAAGTTATCAAGGATCTGAAGTGCATAGCCGTCGAGAGGGATGGCGAGAACTACGTTACCAAGAACGAGGTGGACGAGGTTCTCCAGAAATCCCTCAAGGGAAAGGCGAGCAACGAGGATTTCGATGATATAATCGCAGAGCTTGAGAAAATAGACATCGTCTATCATGAGGATAACGTGGACCTTATGACCAGCCCGGACGGTGAGGTCTCTCTCGAGGTCCTGGATGATGAGGATGACGAGCTGGCAGATGAAGAGGATGCGATCGCAGCCGAGGATCATGTCAGCGCCTTCGAGATGGTCACCGATGTTCCACCTGTAGAAGAGGAGGAGCCACGTGACGATGAGGACGAGGATGAGGATGAAGAGGATTTCCATGAGGATGCCCCCTCTCTGGCATCCTGGACTGCCGATGATGACCGCGTAGGCTCCACAGAGAGCTACATCGACCCGAACATGGTCGGTGAAGCCCACGAGAGCGAGCGCCAGATGACTATTCTCGGCAATGACAAGGCCGAAGCAAGTGGCGATGACCCTATCAGGCTGTACCTTAGGGAGATCGGAAAGGAGAATCTGCTCGACGCAAGCCAGGAGGTCATCCTCTCGAAGAGAATGGAGTCCGGAGACGAGGTCATCAGATCCGTTATCAGAAAGAGCGGTCTTCTCATTTCACTCTTTACAAAGATCGCCCAGGAGCTTGCTACCAAGGTCGACGAGGATGAGGATATCTCTCCTGAGGAGCTGAAGGCGAAGCTTGCACTCCACAAGCACTACAACAACAACTATCGCGAGTCTCTCAAGGGGAGCCTGAAGCTTCTCAAGGAGTACAACGAGCAGATAGAGAGAGCAAAGCTCACAGGCGAGGAGCTTCTGAACGACGACAAGTTCAACGCAATGAGAGCAGAGCTCATGACCCTCGGGCTTGGTGGTTTCGAGGTCAAGAGCGAGGATATCCAGTTCTTCAATGAAGTGAATTCAAAGGAGCTGGCAAGATTTGTTGGTGGTGAGCCTACCAGAAAGGACTACAACACCTATGTGAGCATCCCGAACCCATATGGTGGAAGGATGATCGTAAGCCGCTTCCACATCGTGGACAAGAACGAGAACAGCATCTTCGCAGAGCTGGACAGACAGGCCGAAGAGGAGGCCATCCAGGAGGAGCTTGCCAACGGAGAGGCAGTACTCGACGGTGCTGAAAGATCCGAGGGCGAGGATACTCCGGTCGAGGATGGCGGAGCTCTGAAGGTCGATGAGGAGTACATAAAGGCAGTTGACAGCCTCTCGAAGTCAGAGACAGTCAAGCTTCCTATCTGGTACTATCCGATTCTCTTCCATCAGGATGAGATCGACGAGCTTACAGAGAAGTTCATCAGCGCCGATGAGCTTATCAACGAGTGCACTATGAAGGAGAAGAAGATTACTCAGATTCTCCATATCGAGCACGACCAGGATATCGCAAAATCCCTCAGAAGGCTTGGACGCGAGCTTGCTACCAGCTCAAGAGAGAGCGTCGAGGAGGAGCTTGGCCTGAATGCAGACCAGATAAAGGAGTACATCAAGGAGCTCCAGCTTACAGAGAAGAATCTCAAGGCCATCTGCTATGAGTTCGAATCCTTCGACGACAGAGCGACCGGAATAGAGTGCGAGGTACTGAAGACCGGTACCGAGAAGATCCAGGAGGCTGTGGCTCTCATCAGACAGGGGCAGAGGACGATGAAGGATGCAAAGGACAAGCTTATAAAGGCAAATCTCCGCCTTGTAGTCTCCATCGCAAAGAAGTATACCAATAGGGGACTTCAGTTCTTCGACCTGGTACAGGAGGGCAACATCGGCCTCATCAAGGCTGTTGAGAAGTTCGAGTACAGAAAGGGCTTCAAGTTCTCGACCTACGCAACCTGGTGGATCAGACAGGCTATTACCCGCTCCATCAGCGACCAGGCAAGGACCATCAGAGTTCCTGTACATATGATCGAGCAGATCAACAAGGTCGTAAGGGAGTCCAGGACCCTTCTCCAGCAGCTCGGGCGAGAGCCGACCGATGAGGAGATCGCAAACAACCTCGGCTGGGATGAGAAGAAGGTCAAGGCAGTCAAGTCCGTCTCCAGGGAGCCTATCTCTCTCGAGACCCCAGTCGGTGAAGAGGAGGATTCGCTCCTTTCCGATTTCATCGAGGACAAGGATGTCGAGAATCCTGCCACCCAGACTGCATATGTTCTGCTGCAGGAGCAGATCAAGGAGGTTCTCAAGACCCTGCCTCCAAGAGAACAGGAGGTTCTCAGGATGAGATTCGGTCTTGATGATGGATATCCATTGACCTTGGAAGAGGTTGGATTGTATTTTGATGTTACCAGAGAGCGTATCAGGCAGATCGAGGCAAAGGCCCTGAGAAGACTGAGACACCCGAAGAGAAGCAGAAAGTTACAAGATTACGTTCAACAGTGATCTATAGGAGTTTATATAATGGCTGATAATGAATTACAGCAGGTTCACAACCTTCTTATCGAACTTCAGGATGTTCTTAAGAAGAAGTTTGCACTGGAAAGCGAGATCGAATCGCTGCCGAAGAATCTCAGTGGCAAGAGAGCAGAGCTCATCAGAGCAAGAGAGGAATTCCTCGCCCTTACTGAGAAGTACAATCTCGCCAAGGAGACTGCAAACAGAACAGCTCTCGACTACGAGACCGCTTTCAACCAGAGAGTAAGCTCTGAAAAGAAGATGGAGACCGTCTCTACACAGAGAGAGTTCGACGCTCTTTCCAAGGAGATCGAAGAGGCAAAGATCACTGAGACCGGGCTCAACAAGGCAAAGAAGGCAACTCAGGAGGAGGTCGATGCACTTTCTGCCCAGGTAGCCGAGAAGGAGGCTGCTCTCGATCAGATGGACAAGGAGGTCACTTCAAAGGAAGCTGAGCTCGAGGCCCAGATCGCTGAAAGCAGGGCAGAGGTCGCAAAGTACGATGAGGAGTGCCAGAGAATCAGAGAGCAGGGTGTCTCCGAAAGCGTATACACCAAGTTCTCCTCCATCGTGAAGAACAAGAACGGTCTTGGAATCGTACCGGTCCATGGACAGGTCTGCCAGGGCTGCAATATGATTCTTCCAGTCCAGTTCGTCAACGAGATCCATCTCGGAAACTCTACAATGTACTGTCCGTACTGCTCCAGGATCCTCTTCTACGAGGAGAGCGAGGATGCAATCGACTACTCTGCAGAGCTTCAGGATATGGAGGAAGAGGAGCAGAACGTCACTGCAGACTTCGGCTCGGATGTCGATATCGATCTGGATTCCATTTGATTCATTCTGTGGCCAGCTAGGCAATCGCTTCATTCATTGAAGAGGAAAGTCCGGGCTCCATGGGACAGGATGCTGGCTAATTACCAGGCGCAGCAATGCGACAGATAGTGCAGCAGAAAGTATACCGCCTGAAAGGGTAAGGGTGAAATGGCAGGGTAAGAGCCTACCGCTTCTCCAGTGATGGGGAAGGCATTGAAAACCTCGTCCGGAGCAAGTTCAAATAGGGGAAGTGTCCCGTCTCAGACAATACTTCTCGGGTAGAACGCTAGAGCCGTCAGGTAACTGCCGGTCTGGATAGATGATTGCCGTTATACAGAACCCGGCTTATTGCTGACCACAGTTTGTCTTTATAGGAAGGGAAGTGGGAATGATGAAGAGAGTTGTGTTTCTTTCATTGCTTCTTGCTTCTCTTCTTCTTTTATCCTGCCAGAAGAAGGAAGATAAGTACGATTACGAGTACAACTACAGCGAGCTGCAGGATTACACCAGCGTACTTTCCTACGCATCTTCAGTGCTTGAAAAGCGTATAGACAGAGATGCACTCTACTACAAGGCCATGTGCAACTACCAGCTTGGGTACATGGACGATGCTGCCTCCTCTGCAACGCTGTACTATGTTCTGTATCCCAAGGAAAAGAGCGACAACTTCCATAACATCCTCGGCCTGCTGCTCTTCTACGCAGATGAGGAGCTTGCCTTCGATGCTGCCAGGCAGATCCAGGAGAACTACGACTTCACAAGAGGCGAAAGCATACGCTACTATCAGCTTCTCATGAATGCAGGAAGAAAGGCCGAAGCGAATGAGCTCTTCACATCGCTGAAGGAGAGCCTCACAGAGAGGGAGGCGGCCCTTGTCAGCATTGCCGCTAAAGCAGACTCCTCTCTTATCGTCTCCAACCTCGATGCCTGGTTCAGGAAGGAGGGTGGAAATGCCGAATTCCTGAACTCTCTTGCTGCTGCGATCGAGATACTTCTCGACAGGAACGATTCTGGCCTGATTCTTTCCCTTGCGCTCGAGAGCAACACCCGATCGAGCTACAGGCTCTGCCTTGCGATCGGTGATATCTACAGACAACTGGGAGACAGACAGAGGGCTACAGAGTACTGGGCAATTGCACAGACAAGATTCCCGGATGAAGTAAGAAGCCGTCTCTATCTGAAATAGAAGTTCCTGCTTTCCTCTTTGGCTTTCTCCTCTATAATGGTTTTAAGGAGTACATTAATGAGAAGAGCTTTTGTCACTCTCCTGTTTTCAATCCTTGTTCTTGTTCTATCTACAGGCTGCAGCAGCACTGAACGTAAGCCAGCTACTGAGAAGCTCCTTGTCGGCAGATGGATGCTCGATGAAGTGGATGGAAAGAAGGTCCCGACAAACGACAAGGTAGTCTACCGCTTCAGGTACGACAAGGCCCTTACGGCCTCTCAGCTGATATCGTCCGAAAAGGAGTCCTGGATGATGAACCTGGAACTTGCCTGCACACTCAGAGGAAACAGCCTCAGCATCGATGTGAAGACCGATGAACAGCTATCCATCGTATACGACCATGTGATACTTAGAATCACAGAGGATGAGCTCGAGTGCATAACGACTGTGAAGACCAGAAGAGAGGGAAGAAGTGCCAGCATGAGCGAGAAAAGGAGAGAGAAGTATGTCCGCGTTCCTGTAGACTTCAGAAGCTCCGTCATCGGAGTCTGGGAGGGAAGGCTCACAAGCGAAAGCTCGGAGTATGACAGCGATGGTGCTGAACACCGCTGGGAGTTCTGGAAGGATGGCTCCTATGTCTACTACGACAGAAACGAGGATGGCACCTGGAACCAGAGCGTGAACCGATACTCGGACTTCATCGTCGATGGAAGACTTCTCTTCATGCGCTGGGCAAACCAGGACAGAGTGGAGAAGAGAGAGTGCTGGGAGATCGAGAGCGCAAAGAATGGTGTCATGAAGTGGACCGCACTGAGAAGAAGGGAGGATGGCAGTACATATACTGCGTCGTTCACAATGAACAGGGTCCTGAAGTAGGCCTCCTATCTTTCTCCTCTCTTGATCTCATCCCAGAGCTCGTTGAGCTTGTCCACATTCTCCATATCAAGAGGTATTCCTCTTTCATTTGCAAGTGCAAAGACACCTGAGAATCTTCTTCTCATCTTCTCGTTGGTCCTTTCGATTGCCACATTGGGCCTTATCCTAACATAGCGGCAGAGGTTTATGATGGTCGTAAGAAGGTCGCCAAGTTCCTCTTCAAGATGATCCCTGTCATCCTCGCCGAGTGCCTCCTCGACCTCTGATAGCTCCTCATGTACCTTTGAGACAACTCCATCTATTGAGGGCCAGTCGAAGCCGAATCTGGCAAGCTTCTTCTGTATCTCGTAGTTCATCTCCAGAGGAGGAAGAGAGGAGGGGATATGCTCGAAGATCGATTTTGCATCTGCGTTTCGACCCTCCTTCTCCTTCTTGGCCCTGTTGAAGGCCTCCAGGGCCTCCTCTTCGCTTTCTGCTCTTACCTTTCCAAAGACATGGTCATGGCGCCTGTAGAGCTTCTCTACGGCCTCGTTGACAGCCTCCTGGGGTGAAAAGTCATGCTTTTCCTCGTGGATGCGGAGTATCATGAGCGCGTTGATGAGCACATCGCCGATTTCTTCCCTGCAGAGCGCAGTATCCCTCTTTATGACACCATCAAGGTACTCGTAGGACTCGTCTATCAGATTCTGCAGCGTACTCTTTTCTGTCTGCTTCCTGTCGTAGGGACAGCCATCTGGAGAGCGGAGAAGTGAAAGGATTTCATAGAGATTGCCAAGAGCATCAGGAAGGGTGTCGGCTCTCTTTGGAGTGTATTCTATCATCTTGAAATCTCCTGCTGCTTTCTGATCAGGTAATCTGCTGCAAGACGTGCACTTTCGCCTCTATTGCTCCAGTTCTGCTTCCTGACGCTCTCTCTTCCTCTCTCGAGGTCGCTGCTTGCAATCGTCCTGTCTATGATCTCCTTGATATTGTCGAACTCATCCTCCTTCAGAGGGTTTCCAAGAAGCGGAAGGACCTTGAAAGACCAGATAGGCATTCCGGTCCAGGCCGCATCATAGGGCGCAGGATCGAAGGCTGTATCTGCATAGATGATCGGTCTATCGAATACGAGAGAGAAGTCGTAGTTGACACCAGAGAAGTCAGAGATCAGGATATCGGCCCTGTTCAGGACCTCGAAGTTGTCGTTGTCACGGTTCCATTCGATCGATGGAAACTCCTTCATAAGCGATGCCATGAGCTCCCGTTCCGAATCGAAGGACTGTGGGTGAGGGCGGACAACTATCTCATAGCCTGTCTTCATGAGTGCATTCAGTATCTTCGCGCCATAGCGGGAGAGTATTGCACTCTTGCCCCAGCTCGGTGCCACAAGCACTACAGGCCTCTCATTCCTCGCTCTTGTCCTTGCACCATTCTTCTTGGATGCAAGACCATCCAGCTGGATCGAGCCGACAGTCTCAAGCTCCTTTCTCTGGATAGAGGGCCTCATTGCTTCTATTCTCCTGACAAAATCCACCTGACAGGGACCTGTTGTCAGGATTGCATCATAGTGGTCGAGTCCGAACATCCTGTATGTGGAGAGGTCGTCAACTACATGGGGAACATGGATATAGAAGCGGGCATTTCTGCTTCTCTTCCATTGGTATACATCAAGTCCTGGAGTTGTCGAGAGCACGATATCTGCATGGATGAAATTCAGCTTTGCAAAGGCCCTGTTTCCTTCTCCGAGGAACTCGGGGTGGATGAAGCTGTAGCCTCTTGTGAAGATCGGGTCATCCTTCGAGAGTGTGAAGTAGGTCAGATGGATGCCTCTCTTCTCGAACTCCTGGCAGATCGGATCGAAGATATTGAAGTAGCGCTTGCTGTCGGAGAAGATGACGAATGGAAGTCTCTTCTCATCCTGATCATCCTTCTTCTTTCCACCTCCGAACTTCAGCTTCAGCACAAGGGCCCTGAGTCCAAAGGATAGGGTAGCTGCAAGGCCGATGAAGAGAGAAAAGAGCATTGAACCTGTACCTGGGTCGATATATAAGAAGAGCATCAGTTCTTTCCTCCCTTCCACTCTGTAAGCACTGTCCAGTTTGCTGGATCGTAGATATTGTCCATCACATGGTATGCCTGGTCATCTGAAAGGTTGAAGGTCCTGCTTCCCCTGAAGTGGTTTGGATTCCAGTCCTGGCAGATGTAGACATCGACACCGCCATCCTTCTCCACAGTGAACTTCCTGTTCGTGAATGGGTTGGTATCCGAAAGCCCAAGACCCTTTGTGATCAGGAAGAGCGTATCTGCATTCGTCATGAAATCCGTGTTCTCAGAGCCCTCTCTCTGGTCGAAGTCCTTGTAGAGGAGCAGGCAGTCGAATGAGGATGGAATCGAAGGATTCTCAAAGGCTGAGAAGGCCGGAAGGTCTATATCCTTTCCATGGTCGGAGACGATCACTATCCTCGTGTTGTCGTAAGCACCATTTTCTTTCAGATATCTCAGCCAGATGCCGACTCTCTTCAAGGATGCTACATTGACATCGTAGTGTCTTGTGACCCTTGTGGACTCCTTCTTCTTTGGAAGCTCGTAGTTCTCGTCAAGTGAGATTGCATTGTGCGGAGTGTCGTTCTCGATGAAGATGAAGTTGTCCTTCTCGGAGCTGAAGTCCGTGATCTCAGAAAGATAGTAAAGCGAGCTGAACTGACCCAGATACTCGGTCGCAGAGACACCACCGACATCGAGTGCATCGGACATATCGGCCTTGAAGTGGGAGTAGAAGAGGTCGCGAAGCAGAGGACAGAGCATCTGGAGCAGGCTGAAGTTCCTTATCTCCTTGCGGCAGTTCCTGTCCTCGAAATCCTCGAGCAGCAGACCCTTTTCCTTTGCGAACCTGGTAAAGTACCTTTCTGTCAGCTCCTCTACATGCATCTCTGGATAGGGCCTGAAGGCATACATGTCTCCCTTCCAGAGGTAGTTGGGAAGTGGAGGATCCGTGATCGTGATATCATAGCCGGCATCCAGGAAGAGTCTCGGCATTACAAGCGTTGCCTCATTGTGCTTGTCCCTGAGAAGCTCAGAAGACCTTTCATTGAACTTTATTGGAGTGTACTCGTAGCCACCGAGAATAGGTGGAATACCAGTAACAGTATTTGTCGAGAAGCTGATTGTATTCGAATAGTTCGTGAAGTCTGCAAAGTCTGCAGCGATATCAGGATTCTCTTCGAATATCTGGGGAAGGAAGGAGCCGATGGCCCTGTCCAGGAAGAAGACGACGACATTCTTCTTCGTCCTGGAGAAGTGGTAGACAGTATCGTAGGTGGAGAGAGAGCTCCTGCTGTCTCTCTCTTCAAGCTTGTCCTCGTACTCCCTGAATGATGATCTTATCGTGCTCATCTTCATAATTCCGAGGAAAAGCTCTGCAAGTAGAAGCGTAAGTGCGACAAATACAAG